>NZ_JAFLPN010000065.1:0-12443 GCF_029870785.1 Brevibacillus sp. AY1 | reverse complement strand
TTCCTTCGCAATCACTTGCATGAATTCATCTTTATCCTGAGCGGCAGGACGGGCAAAGCCCAATTGATTGAACAGCACACCGGCGAATGTATCTTTCCGTAAATACAACGGTCCCCACAGGATGTTAGCGGTCTACCCCTCCTTATTCAGTTGTCAAAGAGCAATAACTCTCCCACCAACAAGTAATAGTGGCTAATGCTGACCTACAGATGATTTAATCCACCCACAAAATCCTTACAGCAATATCTTTCCGTAAACAGGCTGACGTTGACTATAAAACGGCTATGGGAGCCGATTGATTTCACCTCCAAGACAGAATTGTGCTTTCGTAAAAGGCAGGATAGCTAACGTGACAGGTGTTGAGATAGCTCAATAAATCGGATTAATTGCGCTTCTTATTCCGAGTTAATAAATCGGTCTACCCTGTAATTCAATTAAAACACGCAAATATTCGCTCTGTCAATTATGTCAAATTAGTGAAGTTTAATAATTATCATAAAGTAAAGCGTTATCAGGTAATTTTTAGGCGGCTTCGGGAAGGCGCGGAGGGCATGGCTGCGAATGGGAGGAACGGCGGGACGAGGCCGCGCGACCCCGACTGTTCAGAGAGCGAAAAGCCCTGTAAGCTAAGGTTCACGTGGGAGATAATCCTGCAACCCCAAAAGCCTAAAGCAACAATCAAATGGAGGAAATCATGTCAGGAGATTATTTAAAAACAACCATCGTAAAAGAAATGCTGGTTACAGTGAAAAAGCCCAGCGAGAAGGAGATATTAACCTTTTCTGAACAGAAAGGTTTTGAGGATTACGTCATTCGAACACCGTGCGTTTTGACACTTCCAGCATATCCGGTATTTTCAATAGAGGAGGGAGAAAAAACTCAATGCAGATACCATACTTTTTTCAGCGATATGGACTATGCATCTGATGATAATACTTTGCTTGAGGCTTACATGGATAAGATGTTGAAACGGATAGCAAAACGCTGGGATGACGGATTTAACCCGTATTCGGCATTCTTTTACGTTGAATCAAAACTCAAATGGGTCAAGGAACCTGACATTAACAACAAACGAGAGGAGCTGATCGAACTAACATTTCAAAATGCTTGCGGAACACATTCAACAGTTGATTACGGTAGCCTGATTACTATCACACAGAGAAATGAGAATCAATTGATTAGATTTACTTTTGCGAATAGGGCATTTATAGAACTAAACGCTGTGACTTGAATTTTCTTTCGGCGCGGGCGTGTGCCGGGACCCCGCTGACAAGGTGGGGGTAGAGCGGCTATGATCCACTCCAGAAGCAAGAATCGTTTTCCGAACAACGCTTTGACCTATCCGGTGCTTTGAAGACCATCAGAAGCACGCAATTGGGAGGAGTTGACAAAACCAAACATCTGGCTGCTAAAATCCAGGCAAAACGAAAGGAGTGGAATCAGTTGGAAACACTCAAGAGCCAGAAGGATGTAGCAGAGATGCTGGGGGTCACGAGGAAAACGATTCGGCTCTGGTGTAGGCAAGGGTTGTTAAGCTACAAGCCCAGCTACGAGGTTGTCCTGATCGATCTGAACGAGCTAAAGGCGTGGTTGCTGAACCACAACAGTGAGAAAGTCAGGCAACACGCTAAGAAACTACGGTAGGAAAGGGGGGAGGAGTCAGATGACAGAAGACCAAAAGTTCCAGCTTGTACGCAGCCTCTTCGTTCACAGGGAAGATGTGATAGCTCGCTATGACGAGAAGAAAGGCAGATGGAGGCCAGCCTATGATTACAATGCCAACACCTACCAGACCGTAACGGATGAACAGCTTCGGATGCACATCAACGGTGTTGAGCGTCGTGGTGCTTACTCAACGGCTCTGGACAACACTTGTAGATGGATTTGTGCAGACTTTGACGAGAACGAGAACGCTTTTCCGCATTGTATGCAACTGAGGGACAAGTTTTGGGAGTACGGAATCCCTAGCTACATTGAGCGCAGCAACTCTGGAAATGGAGCTCACCTTTGGCTATTCTTCGAGCAGCCCGTCCACGTAGCAGAAGCAAGGCAACTTATGCTATCTGCACTCTGCCTCGCTGGCGTTCCGATTACAGGAGACTTCCGAAAGGGTGGGAGCGGTAGTCGTTCAATGGACCGCCTGACACCAACGCAGGACGAGTTGACGGGAAAGATGCTTGGGAATCTCGTTTGCCTCCCGTTGTTTGGTAAAGCTGTCGAGAAAGGAAATACCTGCTTTATAGATGATAGCCAACAGGCTTACCCCGATCAGTGGGCGTTTCTGCAAACTATCCAGAAGGTTAACTTTTGTGCAGCGAATGTGCAAAGGCTCCTGCAAGAAGAGGTCGAGCTACCACGGAAGGAAACGATCGCCACCGGAGCTGCTTCTACGCTGGCTGAACAGTTTTCGTTTCTGTACTCACTTGCAGCAACGGACAGCTACTTTCTCCAACGTCGTCTGCGTGAGATAAGAGGATGCGAGGCAATCCAAGCAGGGATTCGGTATGCCAACGATTTTTCCGAACCAGCGTGGCAAGCGGTGTTGAGCAATCTGGCGGTGTATGGTGATGGTGCAGCGCTCGACTTGGCACATGAGTTCAGCAAGGGATACGACATGCGGAACATTACGAATAAGGAAACGTCAGTTTACGACCCCGAAGACACCCAACGGAAGTTTATGCACAAAATCGACTATATCCAGAGGGTTGGTAAGCCCACCTGTTGCAAAACGTTGGCAAATGATTGGGAATGCCCAAAGCTGAAAACAGAAACCTGCCGAGCCGGATTCATCGCTTTCTACGGTTTGAGCCAAGCAGAGAAATACGTCCTCCAAGTCCAAGAGGTAGTCGACCAAACGAGAGCTACGATTCTCCAGTTTGGCAGTAAATCTTTGTTCTGGTTCTATGAGCAAATGATTCTTCACGACATGGAGTATCAATACTTTCACAAAGATCGCGGTTGGTTACTGCAAAAACTTTGGGATAACGGACAGCCACAGGAACCGAAAGAACTGGACGAGTACGCACTTGTCAGGATGGTGGTGGAGAAGCCATATCGGATAAAAGCTACGATAAAAGGACAGTTGTGCAAATGGCTCTGTAAAGAATTCCGTGGCGAGGAAGAAGCGAGGAAAGCGGGTCAGCTTCTGGATGGACAAAATGTTCACCACCACATTGATTACGACCAGTATAAGAAGACGTGGCGGCTGTGGGTGTTCTTCAAGCAGATGTCGACAGTAGACGTTGCAATTAAGCAAATGAATGCTTGGGGTATTCCATTTGACGTGCTTGATTTGACAGATGATTGGGTAGTGGCTCCGTTTGCAGCAGGAACCCTGGAAGGGGGTGGGAACAATGTGGAGGCGTTTCTGAACGTAAAGCAAGTGAGGATTGAAGAAACGAAGAAGGCCACCAACCTCGGCTAAGGTAGTGGCCCTCACGTCCCTTGATACCCGTGCAGGGCGCCCTGCACATCGCTCAAGAGTCTCCTTTTTGTTTTATGGCTCGATTGTAGCACGGGCTGATAGGGACGCGCAATTCCTCTGTGGTACAGGTTTTATCTAAAGATAACGAGGAGGAACCATCTATGGAACAGCTTAAACAAATGGTAGCCAACATGACGGTTGAGGAAGCGTGCGATCAAGAGTTTCGGAAGAAATTCTTCAAGGCTGTACAAGAAGCAGATTTAAGCCCTTTGGAAACGATAAATGCTTTGAATCAGTTTGAAGAGAAAGCAACTGCATTGGACGATAATTTTGACAGTGAGAAGTTTCATGAAGCGTTTGAATCTTTTGCAGATAAGGTTCAAGAAGAATTGGACAAAGAGACAAAGGCTACTCTTTCGCAAGTTAAGAAAGTTAGTGACTTTGTGCCGGATGCTCCGATTGCTGTTGATTTAATTATTCCTCCACAATATCAATTGGATAAAGCGAGTGGCATCAACAAGTTAGAATACAGGAAGGGTAAGGAATCTATTGATTATCTTTCTCCATACATTGTGCTGCCATGTGAGATCGTGGTGGACCCAAGCGATAAGAGCGGAGATAAACTTGTCAGGCTTACAAAGTGGAATCAAACAGAAGGAAGGTGGGAGTATCATCCTTTTCCTGTTTCAATGGGAAAGATTACTTCGGCTAAAGATATTGGGGTACTTAACAAAGCAGGCATTATTATCATTCCCGATGATCTGCGTGGACAAATCGCTCGCTATATGTCTGACCTTGCCAATGCGAACAACGTGTTTAAGAGCCTACCTGTAAATAAAGCAATTAGTCATTGTGGATGGACAAGTGATGGATTATTCTTTCCGTACACAACGAAAGATAGAGGGGAAAGCCTCATTTTTAGCGGTGAGCAAGGAACAACAAGTTATGCGATTCACGCTACAGTTGAAAAGCTACCGCGAGGTGAGAAATCTACAGCACAAGAAATTCTAGCCGAACTCCAAGGTAATCCTGTATTTGGAATAGTTTTGGCTGGAGTGTTAGCTAGTCCACTTGTTCCAAAGCTATCGGGGATTATAGATGAAAATATTGGGATTGAAGTATACGGGCGTAGTAGTAAAGGGAAAACCACCATCCAGACACTAACGGCCACGCTCGTATACGGTTTAGGGGAAGAACTGAAAAGCACCTGGGCGAAAGCTCGGGAAGCAGGTATATGGCGAAAGGCAGAAGCGGTAAATAATCTTCCATTGATCCTAGATGATAGCCATCGAATTACTGAAAAGCTACAAGGTGTACCTCATGACCTACTGAATGGAAAGGAAGGAGAAAAAAGCACGGAGACTACTAAGGGGTGGGATTCCAAAGATGGCACTCAACCACAGTACCGAGGGGTAATTCTTTTTAACGGTGAAGTTTCAATAAACGTCAAGGCACCTGCGGACTCGGTTGGTATCTATGGAAGGACAATCATGATCAGTGAGGCACCTTTTCCGCCAGAGTACGATGGAACTAGAGTGGAGGAGTTGAAGCGGAAAACTCTGTTGAACGGTGGTCACTTTGCTGAGCCTTGGATTCGACATCTTGCGAGTCTTGACAACGAGCAAACTGTTCAAGCCATTCTTGAGATCAAAAATGAATTTATGGTTCAGGATGCTGTTGAATTGTACCAGCGCCTTGCTACAAAAGCTGCTGTTTTGGTTTGGGTACTTCAAGAGTTTAATCGTTTGTTTGATACGAGCGTTAACATTGAGAGTGTAAAAGAGTTGTTGAAGAAATCAATGCTCACGGAGACGAACAATGTGAACGTTGCTGACAAGATCATGCAAAAGATCATTGACGATGTTTGGGCAGAAATCAGTGAAATTAAACCGAATAGCAAGGGATACACTGTTTACAATTATGGAAATAGGGTCGATATCTCTGGGAAAGCAGATTTGTTTTTTAAGTCAGGAGATTGCCTTGTCATGAAAAACTCCGTTCTGGAAGAGATCATGAAAGGGACAGCGTTTGGAACGAACCAATACATTCGGAAACAGCTTGCTATTGCAGGTTATCTGCAAGCGGACGAAAAAGGGGATATGAAAGAATACCGGTACAGCACGGAAGAAGGAAACCGGAAAATGTATGGGCTAAAATTCCCGTTTGAGATGTTTTCGAAATTCCTTCCAGACAGCGAGGGGGAAGGGGACGAACAAGGAAAAGGATTAAGATTGGCCCCAAAATCCCCAAGCAAAGAAGATCCAGTACAACTTCCTCCAATTGAATAGCACCGAAACATTAAACAGAGAGCCACGGGGGGAGTAAGAGCCCTATCTTGTGGCTCTCGTTCTTTATTTTGTATTTTGTGAACGATTTGTCGAGTCTTGTCGAGTTTGTGTCGAGCGAACGGATGTTTGTATGTTGTTGCTCTCTTGTTCCTTGTGAGAGAGTGAGAGAATTTATTTGTCGAGTTGTAGAGTTTGTCGAGTAAAAAATAGACCCTTTAGAGCAGAGGTACTGTGTTTGGAAGTTGGAAACGGAAAAGGGGGGTGCTTACTTCTTACTCTACAGACTCGACAGAACTCGCGGACACCTTCTCTACGGCTCTAGTTAACTCGACAGCACTCTTCGTTTGACTCGACACGGACTCGACACGACTCGACACGACTCGACAAGCCAGCAGAAACGGGCGTACGGCTTTTGCTTTCACTCGCTTTTCTACTAGTTCGTTTTCGACACTACCACCCGTTCCGCACGTCGTTCTTTGGTGTCTGTGGCTGTACGTCTACTGTTGCCCAGCATCTTGCACCCTCGCCTTACTACCCGAACCTACAGCTCTGACCCACTCACAAGTTCCGACCCCACCTGTCTGCACCTCCTTGCCAACGCTGGTCCTATAACCCGTTTAAGTCCACCGACTCTCTCAACCGTTTACTAGGGCGTTTACCGGAACCAGTCTTTCCAGTCCGTTACCTTTGGTTGACTTGTTCTTTGCAGCTCCAGTTCCCAGTTCGACCCGAAACCTGTTTTGTGGAGTTCTAGCCACTCCGAACAGCCTTTCCTCGTCCAAGCCCGTCTCCTTCTCTCGTGGCGTGCCTTTACCCCAGCTTGTACCGTACCCGTACCGAGAGAAGCAGAGAGGTAGCCACGCAACGAACGGACAAGCTACCCAGTGGTTAGGTGTACAAGCCCTAACCTGTCGGACCCCACGGGTTTTTACCCGAAACTACCTGCTTACTGTGTTCCTGACACCAAAACCGGGGGTTCGCTAGTCCGTAAACAAAGCGGGTCTAAAGCCAGGTTAAAAGGCAACTATCCGCTTCTCTGTTCACAAAGGTTCCAAGAGTAAGCAAGGGCAGAGAGCCGTCCAGAAGGAGTGAGTCGTTTTCTGACTAGGTTTCGGGGGAGGCCCGACCTGAGTTCGTTCTGTAGTGGTGTGGCATTTTAGCAAGAGACTGAACAAGGGAGAGTAACTAATCGGATTTTCGTGGTGCATCTCTGAGTCCGTAAAGCTTGCAGTAGTGTTGGTTGACAAAACTTAAATAATTGTGTGAAATCTTACCTATGTGATAAAATGGAAATAAAGGAAATTATCACACGGGCGGTGGTAATATGGAAGCATACAGCAAGAAGGAGCTAGCAGCAGCACTCAACCTCTCATCGAGGACAATTACTAGATATGTCCAGAGTTACGGTCTGCCAGTACAGGTGGTAGAAAACGGAAAGTACCTCTTTAACGCAGTGAACGTGAAGGAGTGGCTAGAGAGTCGGACTCGTATTCAGAACAGTGGCAAGACTATTGAAGGGATGAACTGATATGAAAAAGTTCAAGAAAACGATTCTGGCGCTGACTCTCGTAGTAACTACGGCATTCAGCGCAATTCCTGCTATTGCAGCAGTTAATTTTGCAGACGTTAAGAAAAACGACTGGTTCTATGATGTAGTGGGATGGGCTGTAGACGAAGGCATGGTAAGTGGTTATCCAGATGGAACCTTTAAACCAGGCAAATCAGTCTCAGAAGCCGAATTCTTGAAGCTGCTAGTGACAGCATATGAGCCAATCGAGCCTGGACAAGGTGGCAACTGGGCAGATCCGTATTATGAGTTTGCTAAGAAAATGAACTATCCGGTTTCTGGAAACCGAAATGCAGCGATTTCTCGTGGTGCGGTGGCTGAGATCGTTTCTGGTGCTGCTGGTGTGAACTACAAAGGCGACAATGCCATTGTTTACTTGCTGGGTAATGGTTTGGCTAAAGGGAAAGTGGCTGGAGAAATCAGCGTTGGTGGATACAAAGCAAAAGACCTCCTTAACCGCTCGGAAAGTGTACAATTCATCAAGAACGCAAAAGAAAACGGTTTGGATGAATTGAACAAACGACCAGCGAGTGGAAGTCCAACAAATCAACTGCCAAAACTGCCAGAAGTGGCAAAACCACCAGTAGGGGAAGTGCCTCCTGGAACGCCACAAGCAGTGGCTGACTTCTATAACAAGCTGATTACGGATGGCGTTGTTGCTAAGTATCCGCAATTCGAAGCTAAGGCTGGTAAGAACGGAGTAACAATGTTCCAAGGTGACCCTGTTGCTTCTGCAGTTCATGATAGCACAGCCAACAAGGTCAACCAAATCATCTTGTGGAAAAACGATGCCAAAGGCGCTGCTGACTTCGCTATCGATGCAATTAAAGCGATGGGTGCGCCAATGACTAAAGAAGCTGAGTTCAAAAAAGCAATCGAAAATAGCCGCACAAGCACAGATGTCGTTGAGTTCCGTGGTAGCGGTTGGACGATTACAATTACACCACACCAAACCTTGACTGACACGACGTACATTGTAGTTAAGAAGTCGTAGTAAAGAGCCCCAACCAGAGATGTCTTTGGTTGGGGCTTCTCCATGTCCGTGGGACTAGTACTTGTGCAATTTGATGCCTCAAAGTTAAAATTTGTGTATCGATGAAAAAGGCTATTGCGTTCGATATGGAATTTGTGTAGGATTGAAGTAGTCGCAAGACCGCTGTGGCGGTGTCCCCCGATGAGTGCAAGTCACCGGAGGACAAAGAGATAACTCTACATCCAAATGACCCTGAGAGTCTCTAGGACACGGAAACGCTTCGCATACTTCTTGATGAAGCCGTTCCAACCCCAGTTTCGTCCGTCCTTATTACGCCATTGTTCGAGGACGGTTGCAATCTCATGCCAACCTGCATTGACCAGTCGGGCAATAGCCTTTTCTTTTGAAATTCTCATTGCACATCCACCTTTCATATCGGTTTTTGTCAGACTCTGTTAGGTCATCGTACCGTATTCTGTCTTGATAGACAACGCATATAATCCAAAGCCCCAGCCAGAGATAATACTTGGTTGGGGCTTCTCTATTTACATTGCTTTAATCAAGAACCTTACCGCCAAAAGATATTAGTCGCTTAGCCTGAGGTTCTACCTTGTTTAATTATCGCTCATAATGGTAAATTCGGTAATGAAACACTGGATTTTAGCGTAGACTTGGACTAACAAATACTGTAATATGGAGGGTATAAAATGGAAAAGAAGGTGAATAAAATGAAAGATCACCTCAAAGAACTTATCAGAAAAAATAAAGATCAAATCAATCAAATGGCTAGAAATAATACACTAACTAACAAGCATGGCTTGACTGTTAGCCCAAAAGATGACCCTTATAGGAATGAGATTGCTACAGGTAAGATGGTGACGGCATAGTAGTATGACGTATGAACTGGGAGAGGTATGGTATGCTGCTTTTCCATACGAAGAAGATGAAACAAAAACAGAAGAAAGACCTGTTGTAATTATTGTAGAAGACGAAGGAAATGGTAAGGTATCGGTAGCAAAGATTACTAAGACTAGCCCTCGGGATCAGTATGATATTGTTTTAAAGCACTGGAAATCTGCTGGACTTAAACGACCTTCCGTAGTTAGAACTTCAAAAGTTGTACAAATTGACATATCACAGATCGACAACAAAAAGGGTGAACTCCATGAAGAAGACCTAGAGGCAGTTGTAGAATCTGTGCTGGCTTATTCAGAAATGAAACAAAAGCTTCAAAGATAGTGAGCCCTGACATATTCAAGTCAGGGCTTTGTCATATCCATCCGCTCGGTACTTGTCATGTTGTATATGTTCTTTTCCAGCGCTGTTACCCTCTGGTTTATTCAAACAGACCCTCGAATTCTGATCTCACCCCAGTCGAAACATCCTTTAATAATAAAATCATGTAACAGGTGGAGCCGTGTTCAGAAGAAGTTGGGTACGCGGTTTTAGCACTTTTTCCTAAGTTAAGCATGTTTCCATAAGGTGAAATAGTCAAAGAAAGAGGTAGGGAACCAATAGTAATACTGGTTAGCGATTGAGAAAGAATTGTATCTCATCGTAGCATTCCTTATTAGGAAGTCGATCGGACAAGATGTTACAACGAGACTGAGCATTTTCAAAAGAAACAGTAGCAACTAGGGTTTGTTCCCACAAAAAGATGCTTCTTCAGAAAAGAGGCTTAAACCAGATTAAGGGTAGCATCTGAAGCATGAATCAATGTTAAAGTCTGGGCGACATTGGGAGAAGCGGACGGAGGTTGTGCAAAGAGCCTGATATTGTTGTGTGTACCTTGTGTTTCGGAATGGATATGGGCTAGGAGAGCCATAGAACGACTCCCGTTCTTGTTAAAGTAGATCAGCTAATGGACTGTTCTTCTCGTGTTGTTTCTGTAGGTCGCTCTGCGTCATTTGGACATATTTCCGGACCATACTCATGTCGTGGTGACCCAAGATCTTTTGCAGGGAAAAAGGATCGCCACCGTTAAGGATAAACATCTTGGCAAAGGTGTGTCGAAATGTGTGAGGCGAAACGCGAGTACCAGTGATGCCAACCTGTTTTCCGTAATTGCTGATACGGGTGTAAGCAGCGAGGTAGGTCATCGGTTTGCCGTCACGAGCAAGGAAGAGGTGGTCGGAATGTTGGCTGAACTGTTCCTGATTCTCAGCTAGAAGTGTCGAAAGCAGATCGCACGTACGCTTCGTAATGGGTACGGTACGAGCCTGGCCGTTCTTGGAATGGGTGGCAGGAATGTGGATAGATTTGTGTATAAAGTCAATATCTCTTACGGGCATGTTGAGGACTTCATTAATACGCATCCCAGTATCCAGCAACAAAGCCATCATTACATAATCACGGAAACCAACAAACTCTCGTTGGTTTGGTGCGCTGAGTAAAAGCAGCATCTCTTCCTTAGAAAAGGAGCCAATGGTGTCGGCAGGAACCTTTTGCAGCTTGAGCCGTGGCGCGATGTTGGCGGACAGGTGGCCCTCGTGATACAGGAAACTCAGGAAGCATTTGAGTGAACGAGTACGAATGTTAACTGTAGCAGGAGAAAGGCCAAGCTTGTCGTTGAATTTGGCAAGCTGCTTGTGACCGTCAAAGAGAGGCTGTTCCGTAATCATGTAGTGAATGTATTCACGGGCAATGTCTGCGGTTAGTTGGTCTACAGTTAGAGTGGGGTAGTGGGTGGAGAGCCAACGACGGAAATAGCCGTAGAAGGTCTTGTGATCTTGGATAGTACGAGGCTTAAGTCCTTCAACCTCTTTTGAAAGAATGAACAGATTAAAATGAAAGTCAAGAGGATGGAGCAGGCTGGTTTGCTCTACTTTCGTTTTACGGGCAGTAGCAAAAGATTTCGTCATGAGAATCACTCCTTAAATAGATGGATGAACCAGAAGCCCCACCCGAAGGCGAGGCTGTAGTGTTAACGAGGAAGCCGCTTAAGAGGGCTGAATTTGCTGTGCTGTATTTTCACGTCCTCTGAGTACATCTGGACGTATTTCCTTACCATGTCCATTGAACTATGCCCCAGTATGACCTGCAATGTGAAGGGGTCCCCTCCGTTTAATATATAGAATTTTGCGAAAGTATGACGGAACGTATGTGGAGAGACTCGCGAGCTTGAAATTCCTGCTTTGTTTCCATACTGACGTAAACGCCTACTGAATATGGTGGGCTTTAACGGGTCTCCAAATGCTGTGAGAAAGATGTGTTCTGGGGTATCAGGATAAAATAGATGCTTGTTCTCTTGGACAAGCTGTTTGAGTAGTTTGGTTGTCTCTGGGGAGAGGGGTAGCTGCCTTAATTTGCGGGTCTTTGTGACTCGTCCGGGCAACGTGAGAAGTCGGGCTGTTGGGTCAAACATTTCGATGGTTAAGCTCAATGCCTCACTAATCCGTAAGCCTGTATCAAGGAGTAGGGTCATCAAGGCAAGGTCTCTGTAACCTGCGTACGTCTTTTTGTCTACAGCTTTAAGTAATTTAGCCACTTGCTGCTCTGAGAAAGCACCGATCTCGTCCTCATCCACGCGAAGGAGTTTGATTCCAGCGAGAGGGTTCTTCTGGACGTGACCATGATCATACAGGTATTTCAAAAAGCATTTTAATGAGCGTAATCGAATGTTGATCGTTGAAGGGCTTAACCCGACTTTTGGTTCCTCTTGGTTCTTTGACGGGCTAAATGGATGACCTTGAAATTGCACCTTGTCTACCTTCATGAAACTGATATAGGCTTGAACGATCTGTGGAGTTAGCTCGGAAGGCTTTATGGCAGGATACTGTTCATTGAGCCACTTTGCAAAGTACCTGTGGTGCTTCTTGTGATCTTGGATCGTTCGTTCGCGTAGTCCTTGTGAAACCTTATAGTCCAAGAACATTTTGAACAGTGTTTCCAGTGACTCTTGCTCCGTGTAGACAGCCTCAGTCCGTTTCCGAACGAGTGTCCGTCCTTTTCTTTTATCCATTGGCAGAGATACCTCCAAGATCGTTTTAGGTAGTATAGTGGTCTGTATTTGTAGAAAACGCTGCATATGGGCAATAAAAAAACGACTCCCTGAATATCAGGAAATCGCGTCATGACGGGCATTGTGAACTGTTTTTAAAACACACCATATGGCGTGTCCGGAGACCATTGCTCTATCCACTGAGCTACAGGCGCAAGAAAAGTGATACCTTCCTATTATAGAATATTGTT
>NZ_JAFLPN010000064.1:0-13369 GCF_029870785.1 Brevibacillus sp. AY1 | reverse complement strand
CATTTTACACGAATCAATCATGGGCCATTTTTTTGCCTTTGGTTAGGTGTCGCACTTCATATTACAATCCGTCATGCTCAAAAAACCTTGAGCCCGTAGGGCTCTAATTTATGAAATTGATTCACACAAAAAAATTTACATTCCCGCTTCCTTGTCTTATAATGGACATTAGGAGTCACCTCCAGTTCTCATAAGTTTTGGTTGCACTTAACTTATTAGAGATTTGGGGAGGTACTCCTTTTTCTATGCTCAAAAAACCTTGAGCCCGTAGGGCTCTAATTTATGAAATTGATTCACATGAGTACATTTACGAAATTGACAAGTTGATTTTGTATATATCATGATTATGTGTACTGATTGACCTCTTTATG
Source organism: Brevibacillus sp. AY1 (assembly GCF_029870785.1). Lineage (NCBI taxonomy): Bacteria > Bacillati > Bacillota > Bacilli > Caryophanales > Paenibacillaceae > Brevibacillus > Brevibacillus sp. AY1. The sequence continues at coordinate 12,998 of NZ_JAFLPN010000064.1, read as the reverse complement.
ATATATACGTTTTCTCGTCATTTCTTACTGTATAACTTACGCTTCGTCCCACAAGTCAAACATTTTGGCTTGTGGGACTTTCTTTCTTACTGCATCGTAAATAAGCTTCCGGGTTGACTTTGTTGGATTCTGAGTTTTTTTGCCAATGGAAAAAATTCGCGTCAACGTATCCATGCTTAGGTTTGTTTCATTTGCAATATAAGAGTGACTAATTCCATGCAGATCGAGATATTTTCCTGCTTTTGTCCGTGGTTTATTGAGACCTGACATTCTCCTCACCTCATCCCCAGTGTGGACAAGGTTGTAAAAAAATATTCGGAGAAAGCCGAATATTGGACAATCCGTACCGCATCAGACTAGTAGCACAGCGCCACTCAACACAGCGCTGCACAACACCATAGGAGGGATAGGGATGGCCACTGAGAGAAAGCCGGTATGCTTTAACATCGACGATCCGCTGGAAAGGGAACTGTGGGAGGTAGCAAAAGGACTCAACTTTAGTGGATGGGTAAAACTGCAGCTACGACCACTGGTGCAGGCCAAGACTGATCAACGTATCAAAAAAGGCGTTGGTGTGCCTGAGCCAATCAGAAAGGTGGTGTCTTCCGATGGCAACCAAGCGTAGATATTACCGAGCTGACCGTGGACTTCCTTTTGTCGAATTGGACTACGATGGCCAGGATGACGACACTGATGAAGGGATGACGGAGAGCAACGTCAGGACTGGATTCTGGGCTGTTCTGGCCGTTCTCACCTTCGGCATGGCGCTGTCCATCGCTCAAACGGTGTATACCCCGTCAGACATTGGCGGCAGTTATCGTGTGGTTTCGGTCAGCAAAGGACGCCTGCATGCGGAAGATACATCAACAGGAAAGAGAGTCAGCTTTCCAGATCAGGAGTTGGTTAAGGCTGCTCTCAGCGGCAAGATTAAGCGCGGTGACGTAATTCGAAGTTGATGGCGCTGTGCAGCGCTGAATATCCTCCAACAGATACTCAGGTCCTCTCAGTGTGCAGTGTGCTGAATGATGTTTTTGTATCAAGGTATTTTTCAGACGATTTTGATTTGAAAGTGGAGGGGGAGGAGTGTATGGATATTGGGGAGACTTTCTTAGAGCTGCCGCGCGTGACATCGACCCATTCCAGGGTCATGTATGGCAACTTGCTGCAGATCGCAGATAACCTGGACTTTCGGGATCCGGTGTTTGCGGGAAGAGCCAAACGGAATAGATCAGTGGGGAGCGCTCAGGCTTTTGTGGTAGAGCTGGCCCTTGCGGATAAAGCGTTTCGTGATCGGATAAAACGATACATGATCGCAGGTGGAAAGCAATTCGTCTACACGGCTGATTACATGGATCGATACTAAAACGAAACCCGCCTCCTATATTTGGGGCGGGCCTTTCTTACTTTTATGCTTATGTATTACGGTTTTTCGTAATGCTTACTATTGCTGCTAAATATAAAACTGAGAAAACTATGGCCCTTAGAAATGAGTTGTCTGCTGTATCGTTATTGTATATTGAAACAGATATCAATACAACCACGCACCCAATTATATAAACTAGAAGGCCATATAATATTCTTTTAAGCATTATCCTCCACCTCATTAATAGTCAAAGCTGTCATAATCAGGTGACGCCATTTCAATGTCAGCTGCGTAGCTCACTGACATCTCTACAGAAGGTCTTGATCCACTTGAGAAACCAACATTAATACCACTAGCTTGAATTTGAACATGTCCATATTCCCCTACTACATTCGCCGAACCGTCATCATCATCTTTGTATACTTTTGCAGTTAATACTATTTCATCTTCATCTCTTCCAACTAGTAGGTCAATATCATAGGCTATGCCTCCTTCTGGATCTACATCATTTAGTGTGACAACATCTCGTTTCGCCCCAAAGCTAAACATAACATAGCAGTCATCATCATACAAAGTAAAATCGTCTGACCATGCCAGAGCGATCGCATCTGTAAATTCATAAACAGGATTCGTTAACCATTCTCCGGTTGCAACAGATTTAAAGTTATCTTTTCCTGACTTCTCATAAATTCTTTTCGCAACCACAGTCATTTCAAAATCGTCTGGATCTAAAGTTCTTGTGCCAATTTCATCTTCATTACCGGTATCGAGGTTTCTGGAAACCTTTTTAATACTGACAATCTCCCCATCTTCTTTACTTAATTCATAAATCATAGCATCTGACAGACTATCGATCTGGTCTTGTGAAATATAGTCAGGGGTAACAATCCAATCTTTTTCGATTGCTGCCCACTTATCAGGGGGAATATTCATGGATTTTGACTTTCCGAGCATCGCTTTACATGCAGTTCTTTTTACCTATCTTTCTATCGGATTTCTCTTTTTATTCACAGAGTACAAACATTTGAAAAAGAAATAAACGCTCAAAAAAAACAGCTTCGGCTGTATAAGCCAAAGCTGGTGAAAAGCAGTCCGTCCTTTTCTTTTAAGATCATACCCGTTGCAGGAAGGCCTTTGCCCGCTCCGTTTTCGGATTGGTGAAAAAGGACTCCGGCTCGCCTGATTCAATGAATTCGCCATTGTCCATAAACATGACCCGGTTGGCTACCTCGCGAGCAAAGCCCATCTCATGCGTAACCACAATCATGGTCATATGCTCTTCAGCCAGCTGCTTGATCACCTGGAGCACCTCTCCTGTCAATTCCGGGTCGAGAGCTGAGGTCGGTTCGTCGAACAGCAAAATTTCCGGCTTCATCATCAAGGCGCGGGCGATCGCTACGCGCTGCTTTTGTCCGCCTGACAGCTTCGCTGGGTAAGCGCCTGCTTTATCAGACAAGCCCACTTTAGCCAGAAGCTCCTCACTTCTCTTCCGAATCTCTGCTTCCCCTTCTCCTTTAACGATCTTCGGTGCCAGCTCCAGATTTTCTTTGACCGTCAAATGCGGAAACAGGTTGAAATGCTGAAATACCATTCCCATCTTGGAAGTCATTCGCTTGATTTCCTGACTGGTTGCATACGTCCCATCCTGCACCAGATACTCAGTGCCTACCTGGATGCTTCCACCGTTGATCTGCTCCAGGTAAACGAGGCTGCGCAGCATGGTACTTTTTCCTGAACCGGAGGGACCAATGATTGCAACCACATCGTTTTTCTCGATCTCAAAGGTCACATTCTTCAGGACTTCCAGATTGCCGTAGGACTTTTTAAGATTTGAAACACGCATGATCGCCATATCTGCCAATCCCTCTATTCAAATTTGGTTCTTTTTTCAAGCCACTTAAAGAAGAGTGTCAATAGAAGAGTCATCAATAAATAAATGATACCCGCCACGAAAAACGGCATGATGGTGAAGTCACGGTTTACCGCTGTTTGAGCGAAGTGCAATAGCTCTGGAACGGCTACGGCATAAAGCAAGGCTGTATCCTTTACCAGAGAAATCGATTCATTGGAGACTGCCGGCAGGGCAACGCGAAACATCTGTGGCAAAATGATCTTAGTCGTGGTCTGCCACTTGTTGAACCCTAAAACCTGAGCCGCCTCGTACTGACCTTTGTCAATCGCCAGCAGTCCACCCCGGAAGATTTCTGCGAAGTACGCCGCGTAGTTGAGGATAAACCCGACACAGGCAGCGACGAATCGGTCCATTACCAGATACTCGCCGACCACCGGAAGAAGGGGCAATCCGAAACAGATGAACAACAGCTGCAACAAGAGCGGCGTTCCACGCAATACGTAAATGTAAGTATGGGCAAAGGCTGCCAGTCCCTTGTTGCTGCTCTTCGCCATCAGTGTAATCAAAAATCCCAAAGGAATAGAGACGATGATAGCAATGAAAAACAAAAGAACAGTCATCTGCGCGCCTTGCAGCATGGGTATGGTGATTCTGATGAGATAATCGATGCTCATTCTTGTCTGCTCCTATTTAAGAACTTGGCTTACTTGGCTTGCATACGGTCAGAAAATGCTTCGTGACAAAAAATCGAAAGCAAAACCGGATCGATCTTGCCATCCGGTTTTGCTCTTTTCATGCCTATCCTGCTTATTTCAACACGCGGTCTTCTCCAAACCACTTCTCCGAAATTTTTGCAGCGGTACCATCTGCGCTGAGCTCATCGAGGGCTTTTTGCAGTTCTTCCAAGAGTGCTTCATTGCCTTTTTTCACACCAATTCCGTACTGCTCTGGCGCCAGGGAATCCTCCAGGAATTTGAAGGTGCCTTCATCTTTTGCCATGTAGTAATCCGCTACTACCTGGTCAATGACAACAGCATCGATACGGCCGATCTTCAAGTCATTCAATGCCAGCACGTTGTCAGCGAACTCTGTAGTGGTTTTGATTTTATCCTTCACCGGATGTGCGTTCAAAGCATCAGCTGCGGAAGACAACTTTTGCAGGCCGACTGTTTTATCAGCCAGATCGTCGATTTTTTTCAACTCGGATTTCGTGAGGGTGACGATCACTTGTGCATTTTCCAAATAAGGCTTGGTAAACAATACCTTCTCTTTTCGCTCGTCGGTAATGGTATATCCATTCCAGATCAAGTCAATGCGGCCGCTGTTCAGCTCAGACTCTTTGGAGCTCCAGTCAATCGGTTGGAAAACGATCTCTTTCCCCATCTTTTCACCAGCTGCTTTGGCATAGTCAATATCAAAGCCAACCAGTTCATTATTATCATCTCGAAAACCCATAGGTGCGAATTTGTCATCGATCCCAACAACCAGTTTAGCGGCAGTCTCTCCGGCTGGTGCATTAGCCGCCCCGTTTCCAGCATCTGTTGTATTGGCAGGTGCACCAGAGCATCCGACAACGAGAGAGAACACAGTTCCCATAATCAGGCTCAATTTTGCTAACTTCTTCATGTTGATCCCCCTACTATCTCTTTTAGTCTATTAAAGTGGTAATACGTTAACAAGTTCTCATGATAGCACAGGAATAAGTAAGAGTCGAGAGTTACAGAAATAAACAGAGTTCACTTTGTATTGCGAAAAATAAGGACGATGGCATGCCAAAAAAAGTGGTTCCTTATACAGGACCACTTGTCGACAGATCATGTCTCGCACAATCTACAGCTTTTTCCCCATACAGATGCTTTCTTCGAGATCCACGTAAGGACCGTATTTGCTGATCTCTTTGTAGCCTAATTGGGTGTACAAGGCTACCGCTTCAGGCTGTCTTGTTCCCGTCTCCAGTTTGGCTTCTGTATTCCCCTCTTCCACGGCCCATGCTTCCAGCTCCTTGAGGATCTGCTTGGCAATTCCCTTCCCCCTAGCCTCCTCCATCACGAACATCCTTTTGATCTCGACGATTCCTGGATCATCTGTCTGACGATAACAGCCGCAGCCCACAGCTCTGTCTGCCTCATAGGCCAAGACAACGCTTGCTTCCAAAGCAATCCGATTATGAGGCGCATATTGCTGCTGTGTTTGTGGGTATCGTTTCCACAGGTCTTTATCCAGCATTTCCACGAGCTTGTTAAAATCACTGCTGTCTGGAGACGTCCTTCTGATCGTGATCATCGTCCAACCCTCTCCTTCTGTTTTGCATATTCCTCAATATAACACGGAGAAGGCTCCTCCACCATCTTTATATGTCAGAAAACCTAACACAAACTTTCGATATCTTGCTTTTCTACTCATGGAACGATACAAATACCGCCCGTGCAGGATATACTGTAACTGGAGGTGAGGGATATGGAACGAGAAAACAACGTCTTGGACAGTAAGTGGGCATTGACCGATGAACGCTGGCAAGCCATTCTTCTCAACGATGCCTCGTATGATGATCAGTTCATTTATGCGGTCAAAACGACCGGGATTTTTTGCAAGCCCTCCTGTAAATCCAAAGACCCTAAAAAAGAAAATGTCCGTATTTTCCAAAATGCCCAGCATGCATTGTCCGCTCAATTTCGTCCCTGCAAGCGATGCAAGCCTACTGGGCAACGCTTGCCAGACTACGACTGGGTAGAACAAATCACACATTTTATCGAAATGAACTACCGTGAAAAACTGACTCTCGATACATTGGCCGATATGTGTCATGGAAGCCCGTATCACTTGCATCGTACGTTCAAACGAATCAAGGGCGTGACGCCAGTGGAATACATCCAGCAATGGAGGATCAACCAAGCCATCACTGCCTTGCTGCATTCAGAGGAACCCATCGCAGCCATTGCTTCGTCAGTAGGAATTCCGAACACCCCCTACTTCATCACACTCTTTCGTAAGATGACTGGGATGACACCGGCAGAATTCCGCCTCTTCAACAAGAGGAATGGCCGAGCGGAGACCCCCTGAAGGTCATCCGTATACGCAACTAAATTCCGCTAAAAATGGGGGATGAAGATGAAACCAGAGATCTTCTACAAACATCCAAAGACCCTTCTCAATAAAGGCACGGGTTTTTTGACTGACTACACCCACTCTCTTAATCCCTACACCGGTTGCTCCTTTGGCTGCTCGTACTGCTATGTCCGTCAGATGCCCGTTTCGCTCTTTCACGAAAAGGAATGGGGCACATGGGTCCATATCAAGGAAGGAGCTGCCTCCCTCCTGCGAAAAGAGCTGCCACGCGCCAAGGCAAAAGGGAAGGTCACGATCTTTATGTCTTCCAGCACTGATCCTTATCAACCCATAGAGTTCTCGGCGAATGTCACGAGATCCTTACTGGAGGTCATGATCGAGCATCCCCCCGATTTTCTGTTCGTCCAGACCCGAAGTCCGCTGGTGCGCAGGGACATCGATCTGTTGCTCTTGATGAAGGATCGCGTGCGGGTGAGTATGACAGTGGAAACAGACCTGGAAGATATTCGCAAGGCTTTTACACCAGATGCACCTCCCCTTTCCGCGCGCTTCAAGACCCTTGAGCTTTTGGCTGAAGCCGGAGTGCCTACGCAGGCGACCATCGCTCCACTGCTTCCGAGCAGTGAGCAGTTTGCGCACAAGCTGCGGCCACTGGTTCAACGTGTTTGCATCGACGACTATTTTATGGGGGACGGCAGTGGCGGCAAAAGAACAAAAAAGCTGGGGATCTCCTCCCTGTACGAAAAGCTGGGCTTGAGAGAATGGTATGATCCAGCCGCATACCGCATCGTCTACGACAGGCTGAAAAGCGTTTTTCCAGAAGAACAGCTCTTTTTGAGTCAGGAGGGGTTTACTCCTTCATGAAACCCCTTCATGTCGACAAGCACTGGTTTGTTTCAAAACGGAAACGGAGATACTGGAAATAAATGGAATGGAATGAAAAATACCATTGGTGGTGTACAAATGGATTCCCAGATTTTCGAAATTGTCCTCCGCTCCATTCTTGCCTTCTCCATTATGATGATCATTGCTCGAATCCTCGGAAAGCCGACGATCTCACAACTGACCTATCACGATTTTGTTGTGACGATTACATTAGGAGCCTTGACTGCGAATTTGACCTTTAACACACGGCTCTCCTTACCTTCACTGTCATTGCTTATGTCCTCATGTATCTTGCAATGAAGAGCCGAAGGATTCGCAAATGGGTAGCCGGAGAGCCTACAGTCCTTATTGAAAATGGAAAGATACTGGAAGGCAATATACAAAAACAAAAGTTAACGCTGGATACCCTGATTCAAGAGCTGCGCGAATAAAATATTTTCGACGTAAGCTGAAAGTTAGAAGAAAGCAGCTCTTTCCGGTTGAACTGATCATGGACGGACAAATAATCGGGGATAACTTGAAAAGCAGTGGATTATCACGTGAATGGCTTATTGCCCAGCTAGAAAAAGAGGACACTCTCCAGAACGCGTCAATTATGCCGTTAGAAGTACCAATGGCTCGCTCTATATTGATTCCTTTGAAGATCACATCCGTCATCCGATCGATCGGGAATAATCGAGGCACATATCGATGTGAAATAAAAAATACAGCCTCCTTACCTAGAGGCTGCTTGCGGTTGCTATTTAATCGAAATAATTGCCAAAGATGATTGAGTTAAATGGCTTTCATCACATAACCATCCACCGGGGATATGTAATAGGTGGTTCCCTCACAATCGAATTGATAAAAGCGCCCAAACTCACCGGGCGTATTTTCCATTGTCTTCGTCCCTACATATTGGACGGAGGTTACGGGATTTTCAAAGCGCGGAAATTGCTTCATGTAAGTCGTCGCTTCCTCAATGGACAACTGGAATCCCTCTTTAGGGATCTCCTCGCGCTGTCTTTCATCGAGTAGCCATTTCCCTTCACTGTTGATCAACGTGCTAATCTCATAGTACCCGCTGTTCAATTCGTTCGCGAAACCCATGTTTTGCACCACGATGCGATCGGACGTTTGTTCGAGAATCTTCGTACGTGCCTCTAATGCACCTGGTTCATAGTAAAAGAGATACATAGCAGTCAGCCCGGTACGAACCTTATAAAATTCCTCTAGCTGTTCCAGATCCATAAAGTGGTCTGTCATGTGACTTCGCAGATTTTTCCGAAAATCCTCGTAGGGAAGATCATATGTTTGAGCTTCCTCCAACTGTTCAAAATAATGGTTGGAGATCTCCAGCAATCGATTGGCAACCCATTCGGCGCTCTTTGCTTCTGCTACTACGGTTTGCGCCTGTGCTGCGGGAGCGAGACTCGCATCCGTACCTGGTGCTTCAGACACAGTTTCTGTCTGTTCCTGGGGCTCTGCTTCCTGTTTCGTACATCCCATCACGAGAAGAATCATGGCCAGCAAAAGTAGGGTCACGAGTTGTTTCATCGTTTCCTCCATTGTGTGCGACATTTGGCTCGATTTTCAATTTGCCTTGAAATCTGCTTCCTCACAAGAAAGCTGCAAGTTGAACATTCCTGTATGATCATTCCATGCCATCAATGACTCGAGTCTACCACTATCTTACCAGTCTCGTACATGTTTTTGCTCAAATTTAGGTCTCTTTCCGTGCTAAATAGAAAAAAAGACCCTCGTTGGCAGCGAGGGGTTAAAAAGGCTCTTAACAGTGTACTACCATTAGTATGTCCGGAAATCATAGAGATTATTCTGTTGATTTCCGCTTATTAACTTTCTGTAGAATCGTTATTCTCCCTAGCAAATACAGGTTTTTCTCTTACGCCCCACTAGCCCTTTTCCCTCTATCTTTTCCAGATACGTTGTGGCCATCGGGACATTACAAGCGGTATCGCCGACATCGACATGAACCGTGCCAATCGAATCGGCTACTTTCATGGCTTCCTCGTATAAGGAAGCTATTGAAGCTCCTACAGCAATCACACAGCCATTCATCAACAGATAGTTCGGTACGCTCAAGTGGTTGAAGCAACGGAAATCCGATATGATAATGAATAGAAATAGATAGATGTGGAGTTGAGTTGCATGTATCTAAGAAGTCTTGAACTCCTGCGGGGGAATATACCTGACCGGGATTCCTATCCTTTTTCCATCCCTGCTGTACGAGCTGGTGCTTCCCTGTCCTTTCGAAGCAACGTCACCTTTTTCGTGGGAGAAAACGGTTCAGGGAAATCTACCATTCTTGAAGCGATTGCCTACCAATGCGGTTTTCATACGGCTGGTGGCGGAAAAAATAACTACTACGAGGTAGACGCTTCCCAGTCCGCGCTCGGCGACTATATCCGACTCTCCTGGATGCCGAAAATCTCGAACGGTTTTTTTATGCGAGCAGAGACGTTCTATCATTTTGCTTCCTATCTGGACACTATGCCGGAAGGCCTGCGGCACTACGGTGGACGCTCCTTGCATGAACAATCGCACGGAGAAGCGTTCCTCTCTCTTTTTAATCACCGCTTCGGGAAAAAGGCGATCTATTTGCTGGACGAGCCGGAAGCTGCCTTGTCCCCTGCACGCCAACTGGCGCTACTGCGCATCATCAAAGAACTGGAGAACGACGCACAGTTTATCATTGCGACCCACTCTCCCATCCTGCTCGGGTATCCGGATGCACAAATTCTGGATTTCGACACCCATCCCATTGCTGAAATTCGCTATGAAGACACGCTTCATTACATTTTGACTAGACGATTTCTCGAGAACAGGTACAGAGTCTTGGAGGAGTTGTTTGAGGAAGACTGATCGTTGCCTTCTTGATCCTGCCCCGTTATAGGTGCAGGATTTTTTTTCGTGTTGTAATGGAACCTCCTATTTCGCGTACTAACTGATGAATTGCTTAGCGGATAAGTAAAATTCCTTGGAAAGGAGTTTCCCCCTTGCAAGAGCGCGCGATCCCTCATCCATATATTCAAAAGGAGCTGCTTAGCTCTATCGACGCTGAAGCTACGTTCACGTTGATTTTCGAAACCTATTACAAAAGAATTTACAACTACATCCACTATCGTGTGAATTGCCATTTTACTGCCGAGGATCTGACCAGCCAGGTCTTTGAGAAAACGATGAATAAAATCAATACCTACTCGCCTAGCAAATCTCCCTTTGAGGTATGGCTGTTTGCCATAGCCAGAAATGTAGTGAACGACCATTATCGAGGTCAAAAGAAATGGGATTTGTTTTCGCTGGATGGTCTAAAAGAGCTTGTCTCCGGGAGAAAAGGCCCCGAAAGCTTGGTCATTCAAGGGGAAGTAAACGACCGATTGCAGCAGGCCCTCCAAACACTCCATACCAGGGAGAGAAATATGCTTGCCTTAAAATTTGGCGCTGAGCTGAAAAACACGGAAATCTCGCAGCTCATGGTATCACGGAGGACAACGTAGGCGTCATTTTGTACCGTACGATGAAAAAATTAAGAAAAACACTGGGGAGTGTGGAGCTGGAATGAGTCAAAAAAAGCAGCATCAAGGATTTGCGGAAGAGTGGGATTCCTTTTTAAAGGACGACCAAAAGAAAGCCCTGCACTCCGCAGAATATCGGGAGCTGTTTGAGATCGGCCAACTGCTGGCAAACCAGGATTACAGCAAGCAGGGTGACAAAAAGGCGATCTACCTTGCCCTTCTGAACAAAGCGGATAGCGAAAAGGAGAAAAGAAATATGAAGACAAACAAACGTATTTGGAAAAGCTTTGCGACGGCTGTGGCTTCCGTAGCCCTGATCGGAGGAATTAGTTTACCTGTCATTCAGCCTACCTTTGCATCCGAAGTCATGGGAAAAATTTTGCACACCATCTCACTCGGACATATCACCATCTCACAAATGGAGGCACCTCCTGAAAACATCGCTGTTTCGATCCCTGAAAATAGCCTTTTCTGCAGGAGGAAGACATTCACGAACTAAAGGAAAGGATTTTCAACTACGTGGAACAAGAAAAGGATCTTCGGGGACACGTCGATGAAAAAGGATGGGCCCACGCCGTCGCTCATGCTGCTGATGCTCTCGATGATTTGGCTCAATGCCCAGAGCTCGATAAATCGGACCTTCTAAAGATTCTCGACCTCATACGAACAAAAGTCACTGTCACACAGACGACATATATACACGCAGAAGATGAGCGAATGGTAACAGCCGTTATGTCTGTATTAGACCGAAACGTACTAAACAAGGAAGAAATCCTTCTGTGGATCAACAGCTTTTCCGATCTACTTGTCGCAGATTCTTATATCGACGCCTATGCACAGAAGATCAACGTAAAGCATTTCTTTCGGAGTCTTTACTTTCGCCTTCACGATCATGGGAAGTACCCAGAGACAGTCCAAACCCTTTTACAACTAAGCAAATAAAAAGACAAACTATTGGCAAAGACATTGTGAAAAAGTTCTGTATTCAACGCGAATTCTTCACTGCCTGCTTGCTTCTTGGGATGTAGAAAAGCTACCGGCCCCACGAATAGGCTTTATTTAAGCAACTTGGTTCCGTCTATCAGAATATCTGCTCGTTTTTCAGGTTGCTGTTCTTTCACATATACATCTTCCGAGATCATCCAGTCGTTTTCCCAACGTTCCCGCGCTGCTTCTCCATCTCTTTCCAATCCTCTTGCTAGCCTGGTTTTCCTTGGGCAATCTACCCAAATCTTCAAATCATAATCGTTTTTCAATTCATTTCGAGTAGCGTATACGCCCTCGACGATAACAACTCCCCCAACAGGCACTGTATGCCATTCTTCCAATTGATCGTTATCCCAATCATAACGCTGGTAAAGCCCTTCCCGATCATTATGCAGCGGTACAAGCACTTGATCCCTCATTCGCTCCCAGTCATAATCGGCTCCTATCGGTTTGTTTTGAGGTTTTTCCTTTATGATCTGTTGAGAAGGTAGATAGAAATCGTCCATATGTACAATCACACATTGAGTACAATTGCTTGCGATTACTTCTGCCAACGTGCTTTTTCCTGATCCTCCGCAACCATCAATCCCTATTAGCAATGTAGAGCTTCTTCTGGAGAGTCGTGCTATCCAGTCAGTGAGCTCATCGAGGTATTCAACTTGACACTTCTTTTCCAAGTTGCTCAAGCTCCTTTCCGCTCTTACAAATCCCCTAACCATTACCAGTATATTCTTCAATTTCACCCGTTATTTTGCTGATTTCCCGAGTCCATTGCTTTAAAGCAAAGCATCTATTCATGATCAGCATAACGAGCCAATAGCTTTTGTCGATGTGAATGGAAGATCTCCTCTATTGAAAGATCATACTTGTTTGCAATGACAATGACATTCCCCAGAACATCCCCTAATTCTTCCACTAATTCTTGCTTTAACTCTGCTTGAGACCCAACGCTTTCATCTGGTCGGTCTCGGCCAATCTCCAGGGCTCTGATGGCTCTTGCAACCTCCCCTGTTTCTTCGGCAAGAAAGCCAATCCGGGTAAAGATATCCAGCTTTGACCATCCTCTTGTCTCATAGTATTCTTTTACCCAATTCTGAAATTCTGTAAGGTTCACAATACCTGCCTCCCATCCTTCTGACATTATAGCAAAAAGGAGCTTCCAACGATTCGTCCTTTGCAAAGCAGTAAGCTCTCCCTTTTGCCAAAGAAGGACAAAATAAAAGCCCCGCTAAAAGCAGGGTTTCCTCGAAAAGTATAGGCGTAAGCGTCAAATAGCCCACACCTTGTCGCCAAGATGTGGGCTGATCTATGCTGGAATCAAGATTTGAAC
>NZ_JAFLPN010000063.1:0-13655 GCF_029870785.1 Brevibacillus sp. AY1 | reverse complement strand
GCCACAGCGGACTTAACTTTATAACGCCGAACCAGAGACACAACGGTCTGTCTAAGCAAGTATTTGAGAAAAGAAAACAAGTCTACGAAACCGCGAAAGCCTCGAATCCTAGTCGCTGGTCAGGGGCTACACGCGATTGGAGCCTGGATGAAGAAGTTTGGCTCAATCCGGAAAAAGCGACCCTTATTCAAGCTGAGCAAAAAGCTCAAACATAGCTATCTTATTTTCATCAATTCGCGACAACTATCTTGACAAACACCGACGGAAAAGATTTGGTTCTCAATCGTGATGGAGAAGGAAAAGTTGAAAGCATCACTGTTTCCTTTACTGAAGATCTGAAACCCGGAACAGTTAGCGTTGAAGACTTTGAAGTTGATGGTTACACTGTAGGAAACATTGCACTTGACGAAGATGCATCTAAAGTAGTTATTACACTTGAGGATGCTGGTAATGCTGGGGATAGCTACACAGTACGTTTTGTAGGCTCTGTATCTGATAAGGATGGCAACGCTTATGAAGGCAAGGGTATTGAACTAGCAGGTGCGAAAGATACCGCAGCTCCAACAGTGAATCTTACAACTTTTGAGCAAGTAAATAACGGTAAGGAGATTATCCTTACATTCTCTACCAATGAAGTAATTGACTTTGCTACCGACGCTGATGTGAAAATTAGCTATTTCACTAAGAATGCAGAAGGAAAACTGGTAGCAGTGTCTAACAAGCAAGAAGGTGGAGATTTTGTAAAAGATAAAACATGGTCTGGCTACCTGTGGACTCCATCGGGAAGCTACTCACAAGGTGAAGAACAGGATAAAAATTACAAAAATGTAATTCCTGCCAATACCGTACTCTCTACCCTCGTAAAAGATAGCCAAAGCTATGTTGGTATTGATTGGACTAAGGATCAAACAATCGTAGTTAAAGTTGAAGTAACTGATAACAGTGGTAATGTGAGCGACGTTGCTACAGACGAAGTTGATTACAAAGCGCCAGTAGCACCTCTTGCTGGAGAATAAGTTTTGAATAGGTGCCAGTCACCTGTCAAAGAATAAGGAGAGGGTCAACCGTTTTCAACGGTTGACTTTTTTCTTTTTGTTGGGACTCACTACAAAACTCTAAAAGAACTCGCTGCAAAACTTTCCCGAGGGATTGCCACCAAGTACTTTATATTAACATCATACAATGTTTAGTTACGGAATATTCTGTATAATATAAAGAATGCCGTCAGACCCTCTCAGTCTCCCCTTTTCCTCCTCTCTTTTTCCCTTCACCTTAAAAATAAAACAGAACATACGTTTCTATTCAGACTTCAATACTATATTATTAATAGGAATATGTCTGAAAGGAGGTTCTCGAAGGAAGTGTCTGAAAATCGTTCCGGTGGTATAATGGTAGTACAGACAATGATCGGAGAAGGGAGAGTGATGGCGTGACAAGACGCATGGATTTGAAGGTGGACTACGCGTTCAAGCTGCTGTTCGGCACGCAGGAAAACGAGCCGATCCTGCGGGCGATGCTCAACGCGATTCTAAAGCTCCCTAAGGATGATCGGATTGCCTCGCTGACAATCCTCAACTCGGAGCTGCTTCGGGAGCATGAGACGGACAAACAATCCGTTCTGGACATCTACGCCCGGACGGAAAAGGATGATTACATCAACATCGAGATTCAAGTGGCCGACAAGTACGATATGAAGAAAAGGACGCTCTACTACTGGTCGCGCATCTACGCTTCGCAGTTGAAGAAGGGCAGCCTTTCCTACGGTGAAATGAAAAAGACCATTACCATCAACATCCTGGATTTTGACCTGCTACAGGAAACGGATCGGTACCACTCCAAGTTCCGTCTGTATGAAGATGAGGAGAGGTTTTTGCTGACGGACGTACTGGAAGTTCATTTCGTGGAGATGCCCAAGCTGCTGAGACTGTGGGAGCAGCAAGCCGTCAGTCTTGAGGAGAACGAAAAAGAAAGATGGCTGCTGATGCTGGAGGCAGACGATCGTGAAGACATTCGCAGAGAATTGGAGGCGATTGCTTTGAAAGATCCGGTGATGAAAAAAGCGTTTGATCAATGGGAAGACTTGAGTCGCGACGAGAAAACATGGATTGAGTACGAGACGAGGAAAAAGGCGATTCACGACGAACTGTCCGCTGCAAGAGAAGCTGAGATTCGGCAGCAACGTGCCAGAGAAGAAGGTTTGGCAGAAGGCAGAACGGAAGGCGAGCGACAAAAGGCAACGGAAGTTGCCAAAAATCTGCTAGCGATGGACATGGCTGCTGAAGTAGTTGCAAAAGCAACGGGTTTGTCACTTGAAGAAATCAAAAAACTGAAAGAGCAGCTTCACTAAGCGTAAGCTCACCGCGATTCACAATCGGCCCTGTGTCCAATCAATGGATGCAGGGCGTTTTTGCGTTCAAAAAAAGTCAAAGGAGTTGTTGTACATGCTTTTCCCGAACCTCCCCACCAAGACATTAGGAGGGAGCTTTTTCTGGGACACTCTGGACTTCAGAAGAGGCTGGAAGCTACAGAAGAACATCATCACCGAGCACTACCGGATTCTCGACCCAGAGAATGTCCGTCAGGCATGGAGCGATGATGATGCCGAAATGTGGAAGGCTTTTCAAAAGTTCACGTCCGGAGGTCGAGAATAACATTGTCCCTGCTCCAATCAAAAGACAGCAGGGCATTTTTTCGTTTCAGGAGGTTGAAGGAAATGGACACGATTGGGGATTTTGAGCAGTACCTTGTTGAGAACGGGATTGCACCTAAAACGATTGAGTCCTACGTTGGCGACGTGAAGGCTTTTTGTGTGTTCCTGAAAGAGATGGGCGTGGAAAAGCCGACCGAACTGAAACGCTTCTACGTCTCCAGCTACAAAAGCCACCTCATGGAAAACAAGTACGCGGTGGCCACGATCAACAAAAAGATCAATTCGCTACAGGCATTCAACCTGTTCCTGATTGACCGTAAGCTGACCACCGAACAGGTCGTCACGCTGCGCAAAGACAGGATCAAGGTGGCAGCCGGGAGCGAGGGTGTAGTAGAGGTGTTTTCGGAGCAGGAGGTCAACCACCTGCTCTTTTTCGTCCAGGACAGGAGTAAAGTCATCCTGCGTAACCACCTGATCGTTTGGCTGCTACTGTACACAGGGGTACGTGTGAGCGAGCTTTGCGGCATCCAGCTTAGTGACTTGGACTACCTCACAAATACACTTCAGGTAACGGGAAAGGGTGGCAAGTACAGGGAGATTCCGCTTCGGCCTGATCTTGTGGATCTGATTAAAGAGTACATCCGATCGGATCGGCAGGAGAACAAGCATCGGGAAAGTCACTACCTGCTGCTCAGTCAACGAGCCGAGAAGATGCACAAGGACGCGGTAAACACGCTGCTGGAAGGCTTGGAGAAGCAGCTCAGCTTCAAGCTGTACCCGCACAAATTTCGTCACACATTCTGTTCCCGTCTGCTCAAGAAAGGAGTGCCGCTCACAACCGTCTCAAAGCTTGCAGGTCACGCACACATACAGACGACAGCCCACTACTACATCAACACCAGCAGACAGGATAAAGAGCAGGCTGTCGCTCTGCTGTAAGCTAACTAATCATAATTGGTAACAATCAATCACAAGAAAAAGAGGCATCTTTCCGTCATGGTTGCGGGAAGGTGCTCTTTTCGTTTGGGAGGAAGAGAGCAAATGAGAACCATTAAGACGATTCAGGATGTGCGTTTGATTCAATCAGCGCAGGTGTTTTCCGACACATTCACGTCCTTCCTGGAAGAAGAATTTCTCGGTCTAAAAGAAGCGTTTGATTTCGACGGTTTGGACGAGGCGTTCACGCTGGACTTGTACGGCTACATGGTTGTCTTGGAACAGGGAGACAACATTCGGGATTTGTCCGTAGTTGGCCTTGACCGAGAAACAGGTGGATTGCTTGGTAGCCTACCGGAGTTTGTTGACAAGGTAGAACGGCATGAGGAAACGTGGTACAAGGTTGTGGTGATTTATACCAATGAATACGCTATGTCCTTTATAGTTCCTGAGAACGTCGTCGCGGATGATGAAGAACTGAAAACTTTTTTGGAGGCGCATGTGGAATGAAAACGATTAAAGAAGCAGCAAAACGGGTCAACATCGTCCGGGTACAAATGGTACGGGAATCTAGCCTCCTGTACCCACAGCGCCGCATTCGGATGGCAAAGGATGCCGTAGGACTGTTCCAGACGTTTCTTCAAGAATCGGATCGGGAACAGTTCTTTTTGCTTTGTCTGAACACAAAGAACGAACCAACCGCGATTCACACCGTTTCCGTAGGATCGTTAGATAGTTCGATCGTTCATCCCCGTGAGACCTTCAAAATCGCGATCATTTCTAATAGTGCGTCTGTAATCGTCGCGCATAACCATCCGAGTGGTGACCCCACTCCCAGCCAGCCTGATCTGGATGTGACAAAGAGGCTCCAAGAGGCGGGGGAGTTGCTGGGTATCCCTGTTTTGGATCACATCATTGTCGGTACAGAGGGTGCCTACGTTAGCTTGAAGGAAGGAGGGTACATGTAAGGATGGAAACGCGGAAAATGTTCTCTTCAGATCGATACGTGACACGCGGGGTCAATGAAGTTGTTCCGTTTGAGCTGCAGCTCCTTCTGTGGAGCATCCTTGTGAAAAGACAAGAACGGGGGGATCAGTTGGACTACCTGCAGGTGTTTGAGCTTTCGGCAGAGTGGGTTGACGAAGAGCCCGTGCAAAAGGTTTTGAATCGACAGGAGCAGCCATTCCATGAGGAAGTGTTCTACGTTGACCACACAGAGAACTTGGCGATCGGAGTAACGGCTTGGATCATCGATTCGGGGGAGTATTCAACGATGCTCCTTCCCGAAGAATATTGAGGCGGTGAGGACATGACAATCATCAAAATTATTCTTTTCATCCTACAGATTCTTGTGGGATCAAAAAAGTAGAAAGCGAAAGGGGGATCATCCGTGAATCCATTACTGAAAGAAGTGATCTGGCTCCTAGCAAAACTGGTTCTGGCAGGCATGAGTCGGGAGCAGGCCATAGCCAAAATATCAAAAGAGCATGGGCTAAACCAAGAAGAGCTTCGTGCAAAACTGCTGTAGGTGGCCGATCAGGTCATGATGATAGATTCAAGGGCAGACGTGTTTGCCCTATTTTTTTGTTTTCACACACAGAGAAACATTTTGATAAAAGTCGACGTGTCCGACGACATCGATGTCGACTCACTACCGAAGGCAAGGAGGAAATCGAGATGTTTCAACGACGTAAACGTAATTTGGATTTGACAGGTACAAATGGACAGTCCAAGAGAGAAGGATCTTCGCATGGGATCAGCTGGGAAACCGTGCAACAGAGAACGATTATAAGTGAAAGTCCGTACAATGAGGACGTGGAGATTGAATCTGGATGGGAAGAGGGGGACGAGGACAGCTTTTCGCCAGCAGAAGAATATCAGGAGCGGCACCCCCCTGTAGGCAAGCCCAGGTTGGCCTTTTCAGAACGACCAAACGTGAAAAACGTGGGTTCCAGTCAGTCCGAACCATCCTACCCCGGACTGCAAAAGAGACCGGATTTTTACGAACAGCATAAGAAGCTGACCATCTACGTGGAAAAAGAGCTAGTGGAAACGATGGAGAGGCTGAAAAAGGAACGGTACATTCCAAGCTACAGCTGGTTGGTGTCGGAAGCAGTCAAACAATACCTTGCAGCCAGAAAATGAAAAGGTGTCTAAAAAAAATTTGGATCGCATCCCGACATAGATCCTTTTTCCCCATCCCCGCCCGAATGCTCGCCGTAATCCCCCAATGATTGAGTACCCAGTTCATGCCGATGAATTCGGCGGCTGGAACGTCAACGGGTGGCAGTGGACGTGCGCCTGAGAGTACGCCTTCGATACGAAAAGTTCTATCTTCGGTGACTCCGTCGTCCCGAATCACTTCCTTCGTCGGTCTTGCGACAAAGTTGGAAATGACGAAGGGATTGCCTTTTCTGTCGTAGCTGCATAGGTTTCCATGCTCGTCCACATCGTAGTCCGGCACCTGCTCCAGAGCCTGAACATAGGGAACGTAGACGGGAGCGGTTGGCGGGAGCAATGTCTCCATATCTTGTATAAAGCTCCCCGGGCTGTTCGTCGCTTCCTCATCGTCGTTGTAATTGAGGGAGACGAAGCATTGCTCCATTTGTTCTTCCTCGCAGCCAAAGGTAGAGCATCTTACCATTGCTCCTGATCCCTGCCCAACCTGATCGATCAGTTCGTCGATTCTCTGTTCGCTTCGACTGTCGTGCTTGTCGGAAGATTGGGAAAAGAGCCGTGCAGCCTCTGGATGCCCCGCGCTGATCAACAATCTTATCCATCGATGCCAGTCTTCTTCACTGACACCGTTTTGCTGTTGCGTCTGCCATGCTTTTTGAAACACGACGCATCTTTTGGAGAGTCGTTCCAGCACAGGGGAGGGATCGTCACCTGTCTCTCCTTTTTCTTTCTTCTCAGGTACTTCTTTTGTTTTCTTGCCCATCATCAAGTCGAGGAGCCACTGAGGTGCTGGCGCTAGCTCGATGCCTTGTACCATTTGTAGATTCCGCCATTCGGGTGAACGGAAGGGGGGAGAATGGTCTGCTGACCCTCTCCGAGCAAGGCCAACTCGCTGTGATCTCCATCAAGCGTCTCTGACCACTTCTTGCACACCGTTCCTTCTGGAATCTGGTACAACAGCCGTCTGCCGCCGCCCGGCGTTTGGAATGCCCACGTATCCGGAAGGTCGCCTTTGCTTATTTCTTGGAGCCTGCTCCACGCTTCTTTTCCATCGACATCCACGCCGACCATTCCTGAAACGCTGCCAAGCGCCAATCCGATGTTGAGGTCGGGATATTTCATGATCCAGTCCTCTATTTTTGACTCTGTTGGGACGCCTACGTTAGGCCAGTCCTTTATGCATGGAGCTTTACCCTTGCATGGAATGACGCGTAGCCCATCCTTGGCATACTTTCTTATCCACTTGTGTATCTTGTGTCGATTCTCCGATGTACTCTCCATCTAATTTGAATCTCTCCCTCCTTTCCATTTGAGGGCGTTCAGGTCGTTTTTGGGGATCTCTTCAGCCCTCTTTGCCCTGAAAAAAACCATGGGGGAGCTCTTGCTGTCATCTGAACCATTGTTTTCGTACCTCCCTTCAAATGAACGGAAAATGCCTTTTGTTTTTGGTGAAAGTTACTCCCTTGTTTGGGCTAGCAGATCCATTCACTAACATGAAAGTTCATGTGATAGTCAGAAATGCCCAATGTCTGGAAACTATTAGTAACTGCTGGACCAAATAGTTCCATAACGACCCAAAGAATGTCACGCATTGTATAAACGAAAGGGCCTTCACCTGCGTAACACCAGAATACGATCTTTCCATTTTCGTTCCTTGTTTTGAGTACATCGAAGTGGCTATCCACCTTTTCTTTTATTTCATCAATACTAAATCCAGTCTTGTCAGGTTCTATTGTGATGCTGTAGTACGGCATGAAGAACTCCTCACTATCAACTCCTTCAAATGAAACGCTAAAGCGCTTATCAGTGAAGGTATTCAGGTAACCTTCCAGGGCGGATCTTTTCATCTGCGTTAAAGCATCGACTAAAGATGTTTGATGTTCTGGTACATAACGCACGGGTAGGACATGTTCACCTTCAGCAAGAGCAATAAGGATGGTATCTTTGACAGTATCCTCACCGCTATAGTTGGGCAGAACCTCAGCCACAAGGACGATATCGTTTGTAGAAGTTTCATGCGACTCACTCACGAGTTTGATGTACTTGATAATTTCGATTTCTGAGTCTACTTGTTGTATGCATGGCAAATTAACCGCAAATTCCCTTTCGTTATTTTTCTTAACTTCGTATCCCGAAATGCCGATACACCCTTGACTAACGAGTGTTTTGATAGACAAGACAGTATCCACAGCGATTGCACGGTTATTTTTGATCAGATAACGCAACTTCTCCATTTCGTTTGCCTCCTTTAATGTAAGTAACCGATGGGTAGCTTTTCTAACTTCCCAATCACCACGCTTGCGACTCGTCGTACATCTGTATTCATCATTTTGAAAGGGTCTCAAGGGGCGATTGTCGGTACCCCTTGAGACAACTGCGTTTGATGGGTTCCCCGAACGGTACTTAACGGGGGCGTGTGAAAAAATTTATGACCGGTCCCCCTTTACTGATTTGCATCTCCAGTTGAACGATGCCTTTGGTCAGCATCTGAATATCAAAGCCTCGACTATTCGGACGCCTGTTTTTGGAACACAAAAAAGACGCCCGTTAACAACAAGAATCTTTTCGAACAGACTTAAATAAGCCTGCGAGCACAGTGGCTCCGAAAAAATTCCTCTTGTTATGGCGTCTAGATACGGACTTCACGCACGGTTAATGTCCGGCTGACTGACTTTTAGCCTGCTTCACGGAATAAAGATATTCCCACAGGGCTGCCTTTTGTCGAGGTATTTAGTTTATACGTAGATAATATTGCATCCCTCACATACATTCAACCACCACTTTTTTACAGGCCGAAAACTTACCCTATTTCATTACAGGCCGAGTGTGGGAAGGATCAGCAAGATGTATTTGGCGATTTTGGCATCTTATCGATCTGAAAAGGCTAGTCCGGTATGGATTTTTGGCAAACACCGATCAAGTTTTCTTGGCTGTTTCAAAGGTTGATACATTCATTGGTACAACAGGAACGCTTTTCATTGTGGCAAGCAAAGAGCAAAAAAACACAAGGGATTATCCAAGAGGTACTGAGAACTTTTTCTGTGTCAGAAGTCGAGTAGGCTTTTTTGCAGGGCAATCAGGGCAGACAGGGAATTGCCCTCTTCGCCCTGAAAAATACACGTAGGGGGTGGGGGCAGCCGTACATGGGGGATTGAGCCACTGTTTCTATCCTAAGGGATGCGGAACATGGTAAACTAAAGACAAAGAAAAAGGGCAGGTGAGTGGAATGGCTTGGGAGCCTTCAAAATTTCAGGTATCTTTGCCAGACGATTTTTTGCCACTGTTGAATCAAAGGAATACGAATGTGAGTTTAGATGACCAGGTGAAAGTTACCTTAGCAGTTGGTTTGTTTTTGGAGAAGAAGGTAACGTTGGCACGAGCAGCCGAATTAGCTGGAAAGTCGCTCAGTGACTTTATTGATTACCTGAGTGACCGTGGCATCGCCTGGATGGAGTATACAGAAGAAGATAGACGACTCGATGATCAAACGATTGCCAAGCTTTTAGCGGAAGAAGGAGAACAAGATGCGTAAGGTCATTTCGAATTCAAGCCCGATTATTGCCTTGTCAATGATCGGGCATCTTTCGCTTATGAGTGAGCTTTTTGATGAGGTCTATCTTCCCGCTGAAGTCTATCGTGAAATTGTAGAGAGTAAGAGTATTCGGGGACATGGAAAGCGTGAGCTGCAGGAAGCGGTGGAGCAGGGGCGTTTTCAGATCTATCAGGTGCAGAATGAAGAGTTAGTGAGTAAGCTCTACGGAAAGCTTCATCGTGGAGAGCTTGAAGTGATCATTGGTGCAAAAGAATTAGGTTTTGAGATTGTGATCATCGACGAGAAGTCAGCAAGGAGGCTAGCCGATACGTTCATGCTAAATTCCATTGGTACGGTGGGTTTACTCCTGTTAGCGAAGAGAAGGGGAAAGATTACGGAGATTAAGCCGTATTTGGATCGGTTACTTTCCCATCACTTTCGTATCTCGACAAGCCTATACAAACAAGCGTTATTTCAAGCGGGGGAGTCGGACGAGTCTCTCAGCTAGGTACAGATTGGAGGGCTTTCAGGGCGGTTAGGGTTTACACATTTCCCTCATTGCCCTTGAAAGTACAACGTTAGGCAGGCACAAAAACGCGGAGAACTGAGAAAAAAGACCGAAAAGAAGCAGCAACGCTGCCTCATCCTATCACCAGCTTGCAAACTTTTTGAGTTTCTTGGGGGCTACACACTCTCTATTGGAGAACAAATGGAGCTCTTTCTTTAGGACTCCTGTTTTCCATTTTATGTTGATTTCCTATCTTTTGAGTTGAGTTTCTTCCATATATATGGTTCTACAAATGGTCGAGCAACACGATTGCCAGACTCCTTGGGCGGCATGGGTTTTGTGAGTAGGAAACTGTAGGGAGTTTCCGGTTGGGGTTGTGCTATTAGCAAAACAGGTGTTACTATTTCCTTCCCTGCTCTGACTGCAGCTATCGAAGAAGCAACAGTTGAAGTGAAAAACAATGGCGTTGTTGTACCAGTAAAGGCCAAATTGCTTGATGTTGGTGAAACTACAGCAACATTTGAATTTGTAACTGCCCTGACTGCTGACCCAGCAGGTACTTGGACTGTTAATAATGTTTCCTTTGATGCTAATGCTCAAGCAGCGGTAGCAAAGGTTAACGCAGCAACAAACCAAGTTCAATTACTGGCAGCATTGAAGTCAACCTATTTTGTAAATGTTGATGAAGCAAAAATTGCTGCATATTTCGGCGAAATGAGCGGTAAAACTTACGATACTGTAGCAAGCGTACAAGAAGCTATTGACAAAATCAATAACGCTGCAGGTGAGCAAGCAGTAATTGATGCAATTGTAGATGCTATGACGAATAATAATGAAGTAGCTCTGCTGGCTCAATTGAATAAACCTAATTTTAAAAGAGTAAATAGTGATTTCATTACTCAATACATGGCCGAATTTAAAGGAAATGTTAACACAGCTACAACTATTACTGCAGCTTCAACAGCAGTGAATGTTCAAGCTGAAATTGATGCAGTTAACCTGAAAGCTACTCAAGACGCGGTAACAGCTGCTGATACTACTCCTGCTACAGCTTTAACGGCTGACGCAATTGGTAAGGCACAAGCATTAGTGACAGCACTCCCAACTGACACAAATGCTGAAAAAGCTACTAAAGAAGGTCTACAAGGTAAAATTGATGTAGCGAATGCTGTTGTAAAAGTTAAAGCTGCTACAACTCAAGCAAGTTTGCTGTCTGCACTTAAGTCCCCAGTGCTGAAACTGCAAAAAATTGATGATGCCCTTGCTAAATATTACAAAGATAAACTAGTTCCAGCTAACATTACTACTGCAAGCTACGATATTCAAACAAACATCATCGATGCAGACAAAACAGCTGCCATTGCTGATTATGTTTCCAAAGTAGGTGCAGTTACAGCTGAAACCAATACTGCTGAACTTAAAGCTGTTCTGACTGAGCTTAAGCGTTTGGATGGCACTAACTTTACAGAAACAATCAGCGATTCTCTGTTAAAGGATTATAGAACAGCTATCGTAGCAGCAGCTGCAGGCGATAAAGATTCTGTAGGTGAAATCAATACGCTCATTCAAGGGAAAAACTCTCCTACGTCTGCATTGACTGTTGTTGTAGACGCTGGTGGTGCACTGGATACGGCTGATAAACTTTTGGCTGCTCTTCAAGCAAAAACTTTGAATCTTACTACATTGGTTGCCGCTAATAAGGATGCTTATTACACTGATAAGGCTCTCCTTCAAACGGCTGCCGGAACCGATGCTGCTGCGTTGGCAAAAGCGGTTAACGTTATTAACGCTGTTGTTAGTGCAAACGAAGCTTCAACAGCTACAGGGTTGAGAACTGCATTGACTAATCACTCTGCTAACCTTGCTACTCCAAATACTGCTTACCTTGACCTTAGTGCTCAAGCGAAACTTGAAGTTGCTGAGATCATCATGGAAGCTAAAACAGCTGCATTTGCAAACAGTGCTGCAGTTACAACTGCTGTAGGTGCAAATGCTGGTGCAGGAGCTTTGAAAGTACATGCGGACATTCTTACAGCTGTAAATGGTGAAGATGCAGATTCCAGTTACTGAGAGATTGGAAGTTGCTGAAGCATTTAAAAATGCACTTCCAAGAAAAGAAGATGGAACAGCTATTGCTCTGAGCTACAAATCTTTGGCAGCAATCAAAGCTGACATCGACAAAGCTATTGCAGCAAAATAATTTGTGAGAAACACTAGTAGTTGGGAAGGACTGACCGAAAGGTTAGTTCTTCCTTTTTATATTATTCTTACTAAAAGAGTAATCCATATATTTATCAAGGGTCATTACTTGCATTTACAACTGACTAAATACTTTAAAATACAGAAAATCCCTTACATACGTTCTACTTATCCTAATGACGTTGCTATATAATATATTTAGCGTAATATTATAGGAGGATTATAAATGATCGATTGTATTTCCTTACCATCAAGTATTGCTGTACCCCTAAGCGATATAGATATGTCTAAGCATTTTAATACGTTTAGCTTCACTGGATTTATTGATGAAAAGCAGTTAATTGCCGGTATGCCGGTATTACGAAGAAGCTAAACACACTTGAAGCTTTAACTGATATTGATTACAGTGAGTTAGAAGCAATTATTAAATTAACTGAGCAAGTAGAATCAGTACATGAAGAAAAAGTAGAATTTCTCACGCGCACCAATTGGCTGAAACGTTTGTACAAAGCAAATGAAGAAAAGGGCACAGTAGACACAAAGGAGAAACTCAAGCAACTTCGTATTTACATTGCACCTGTTCAAACATGCCCCCTTAAAAATCAGTTGCTGGAGGAATTTGCTTCTCTTGAAGTCTCCCTTCCAGGTGAAGTGCCGAGTTCTGTGGAACTAACAGGATATGAATTGCTCATGGAAAAGGGAATCAATGAAGCTGGTGACGAATTCATTAATCTGGGCAAAGCAGGGAGAGAATACGTCATTACAGAAGTGCTGAGACAAGAAGGAGATCAAGCGACCACAGCCCATGTTCAGGCCCTAGCAACTCAGCTGGAACAGCGGGTGCTCACTCTTTCAGAAGTCTCAGATCGCATGGAATTGATTGCCGAGCTAGACCAATTGCCACTATCCACTTTTTCCTCTTTACAAGAAGTCAAAAGAGAGAGAGTAGCCGAAGCCCTCATTCAAGAAAAAGAGTGGACAGGACTGTTCTCACTGGAGCGTAAAATCACGCAGATCAGCAATGCCATTGACAGGGAAGAGCGTGAGAACTACGAAAAAGAGAACGTCATTGATTTGCCGGACGGAAAAGCTTCCACAACGATAGATTTGCGGTTTCATTCAATCGATTAATCTGAGAAACTATCGCTGAAATGCGGTAGCTTTTTTTTTTACACGAACTCACTGAATAACCCTGTGGAAACTCGCTGAAAAATGATTCTGTCCTTAGAACGACTTGCCACTCTCCAGTAAGGAATAGAAATTAGCGTAATCTGACTTGCTGATTAATATAAAGAATGCAGTCAGCCGCCAATTTTCGGTAGCTGGCTTTTCTTGTTTAAGGTAAGATCCCCAAAAATTGATTCTATCAAAGTTTGAAGATTATATTATTAATGAGAATATGACGGAAAGGAGGCTTTGGCTGGAGTGTCTGAAAAGCATTCCGGTGGTATAATAAATATAAAAATATATGACGTACGGAACAAGGGAGAGTGATGGCGTGACCAAACGAATGAATCCCATCGTCGATTTCGTGTTCAAGCGGATTTTTGGTACTGAGGATTTTTGGTACTGAGGAAAACAAAGACCTGTTGCTGTCTTTTCTCAACGCGACGCTAAAGCCGGAGGAAGGAAGTCAACTCAAGGAGATTACA
>NZ_JAFLPN010000062.1:0-13863 GCF_029870785.1 Brevibacillus sp. AY1 | reverse complement strand
CCCCTCTGTTCTTCTGATACCAGCTTAACAGGATAAGGGGGTATGACTCAAATCCAATTTCGGGGCTTAAGAGAGAGTAAATAATCCTCTAAGAATCGAATGTTACTTAAATAAACCCAGTTAATGTCTTTAGATGATCGAACACGGAATGATAATCCGTACTGTTCTGCATACGCTTCTGCTGGTGGCATATACCATGTACCATCTTCCGATCTCCTATAAAGATACGGCTTTTCAACACTAAGTTTGATTAGATCTTCCTCCTTTTTCCATTCCTCCCATCCAATAAAATCTTCACTGATCACAAAAAAATCTGGAGTATACGTGCGTCCATGATTTTTCCCTTGATCTTGATACCGGATCGAGAACGCTGGGGGCTGATCATAATATTCATAGACGCTTTCATCATGCTCTTTCTCATATATTGCCGCAAGTTCAACTGTGTGGCTTTCAAATTGAATAGTAACCCCCATCTTTTTACTTGGATAAATCCCAGGGGTATTACCACGACCACTGCCCACCCTGCGTGATGGTTCTGAGCTACGAATCCTATCTATCAGTTGCCTTGTTCTGGTATCTAAACCCTTTCTTACAAACAAGTTGACCAGATTAGCTGGAAGCATTGTAATTCACCTACCAATCAATAATTATCCGAATAGTCGAACTCTATCACTGATTAGTATATCAATTTTCCGATTTTTCAGGAAGTAATTAACTAGCAATACTTCCCTGCATTTAACTCATCGAGATGATTCTTTATCTCACTTTCTCTAAAAACTGCCGGTTTTTTCATGTCCTGTTCTAATTTCTTTCTTCCTGGAGCTACACCACTAGATAAGGATCTCATATAAGTCCGTGTAACTTCCCTCTTAATGCTCCTAACACGAATACATTTTTGTTTCTGTAAGTATTTCTTCCATTTCACTGCTTGCATTTTGCACAGTGTTGGAAGGTATTTATAGAGTGTCTTCTTGTTGCAACTTACAGCATTGGCCAAAGCTTGGACATGCATACTTTCTGTTTTAGCATCCTTTACAATTTTTCTAGTTAATACGCTGATTTCGAATAACGGTAGTGTAGTTATATCTTTATTCTGTTTCTTTATCCTTCTAGAAAATATGACTGGAGCGTGACCCTCGTTATTACTGCCTTTATAAAAATTAACAATGTTAATTCCAAATTTGTTACAAATCCCAATTACCTCAGTAACTGAAGGTAGATTTTTACCTGTTATCCATCCCCAAAAAGTTGTTTTAGGTACATTAAGCTTACGCGCTATTTGTGTTGGAGTAGATTTTTCCCGAGAAACGATACTTTTCAGCGCGGTAATGACTCCACTTCGCAGAAACATTCCTTCACTGCAAAGCAATTCTTCAATCATTGTTGCTTTCATATCACTCTCAAAATCAATAGTATCAACAGCAGTTATTTTTTCATCGCCTAACCTGATACTGCAGTGGCAGCAAAATCCGGGACGACTTCGGCGTTCCAAAATTAAAGCTGTTTTAAAACAATTTGTGCAAACGCTTCGTAGCTTTAATCGATGAGTTCTGCAAATGGTAACTGATTGAATAAGCCAAAGTAAGGGCTCATAAACGATCGAATTTGACAAGAACATTTCTTTATAACAAGCTGGGCACCAAGACTTCTTTGTTTTCAACAACCCGCGTTGCGAGATAGTATTTGCAAACCTATGAAAGGTCAGATTATGGAGGTGAGAGTTACCCGTTAATTCATTTAGCATATTAGAAAACTCAACTGCCGCCTTCGAGGTCCCATTCATCATATGAGCGGTGTCAAAAAAACCGTTTCCACCTCTTTTGGATATCTCATTTAAATAGTGTTTATCTAAATACGGTACCATTACTTCCGTAAATAATTTTCCTGTTGTGATTCGATGTTCCACCGCTAACCTTGAAATATACCCCGAGAGGCTTTCAACCATTGGAGATCCGATACCAATTGGCTTCAATGAGAAAAGCTGAGATATATCATTTTTACTGCACACTAAATCATTCCAAATTTCAAAATTATGATATGTCTCCATTGCTGATTTGTCTATTGTCATGGTTAATTTCCCCTTCCTGTATCCCTAGTTGTTAAGCATTCTTCCCAGATTGGCACCAAGTTATATTGAATTTTAAATATTAAATATTTCATTTGTGATAATCTGGGTGATGTTTCATAGCCAACTCATAAACCCACCACTTCAACTCATCATCGGTTTTGAGCTGGACTCGATATTGTTTCCAAAGGAGTTGTTCAGATTGAAAAGTAATTTTACTATTCAATCTCCTGAAGTGAAGCGCGTTTCTTGAAAGAAGCGATGGATGTTCTTACTGATTTAACAACCATCTGGGCGGCTAAAACCTTGGATCAATGAATGAAATGCCCATACTATTTCTCTTGATCAAAAAAAGAAACCAGTCAATATTAGACTGGTTAAACATGTGATTGATACGAATGTTATTTTGGAGAAAGTTCACTTTCTGTGACCCATTTATGATTTTTTACCTCTTCTCCGCCAGTGGTCGGGACGAAATCAACCATATAAACTGTTGTTTGTTCGGCAGTATCGATGGTAGCAGTAGCGCCTTTCATCCCTTTCATGTGATCTGCTTCTACGGTCACTTCAGTTCCCGGTTTAAGCGGTTCTGTTCCATGATCCGCAATTTCTTCATGGATAATCCATTTATGGTTGGTGACTCTTGGTCCACCTGTTGTGGGTGTATAGGAAATGGTGTAGACTGTTGTGTCATATGCCCCAACGATGGTAGCAGTAGCCCCTTTCATCCCTTCCATATGGGCATCTTTGATGATTGCTTGGCTGCCAACTTTATAAGTCGGATTGGTTGCAGCTTTGAGTCCTTCTGGGACTTCAGCTGAACCAGAATGATTCATATCCCCATGATTCATTCCTGCATGATCTGTACCCGGATTGGCATTTTCTTGATTTTGGCTAGGTTGGTTGCCTTGTTTCGCATTATTTCCACATGCAGTTAATGTGATAATGGAAACTACACTCAATATCATGAACAGTTTTCTAACACACATAACATTCCTCCATTTCCGTTGTTGTTGGTTTTATTATGATACCTAACTGGAGTATTTTATCCAGAATGCTTTAACCATCTAAAACTGTCATTCCTGTACTTCAAAAACGGTTTGCTGTTATGCTTGGAGACAATCTCTACCCCAGAGCAATCTTTTTTAATTGGTCTAAGGTAATTCGCTCAATGAACTTGCTGAATACTTCTTTCCCTTTCGCATTTCTCTTATAGAAGTCAATGACATTTGTAATGACAGGAACTAATTGTGCTTCAGATAACCCAGATACAAGAAGTTTCGCAAGACTGGCTTTGAGACCCTTGGCTTCTCCTCCAACATAGATGTCAAACGAATCGCGCATTTTAACAACGCCAATGTCCTTTAACAATGGTTCACTAGTGCCAAGTGCACAGCCTGCATACCCTACTTTGACTGGTGTGGGTGTTTCAATGCCAGCAATCGCCTTATTTATTCCTTTAGCGGTCTCAAGACCGGCTTCTTCGGCACCTTTACAAAAGTTGCAAACAATCAAACTCTTTGTGACGAAGCCCGCAGGGTACACCTCTAGACCAGAACGCTGCAGTTCTTCCACAATAACTTCACGTCGTTCAAGTGGAATTTCTAGATAGAGTTGCTTAAAGGGCGTCATCTCAATTACGGCATCTTCTCCAACTATCTTTGCCATTGTAGCAAGTTGCTCCGGTGTAAAAAGACTTCCTCCTACTTGTATGGCAGGGGTAACGGCAATTTTCGCTTTCTCACCCATAACTCGATTTCTCCTCTCCTCATTTTCATGGCCATTTTTCGTGATTCATTTTTCTACAGATCACCGTATTTTTACACGCTGTAATCGAAGAGCATTAAGCACAACAGATACCGAACTTAATGCCATTGCTGCCCCGGCCACCCAAGGCGCGAGTAAACCAATTGCAGCGATAGGAATTCCGAGCGAGTTATAGGCAAGTGCCCAAAATAGATTCTGCTTAATATTACGCATGGTTTTTCGGCTCATATAGATCGCATCAGGGATGCTGGACAACTCTCCGCGCATGAGTGTGACATCTGCTGCTTCCATCGCAATGTCTGTTCCTGTCCCAATCGCCATACCAATGTCAGCTGTTGCAAGGGCAGGAGCATCATTGATGCCGTCCCCAACCATAGCTACTTTTTTGCCTTGCGCTTGCAATGTTTTTACTTCCTGTGCTTTTCCTTCCGGCAAAACTTCTGCAAGGACATGATCAATGCCAACTTGTTCTGCAATAGCC
This sequence comes from Brevibacillus sp. AY1, assembly GCF_029870785.1. NCBI lineage: Bacteria > Bacillati > Bacillota > Bacilli > Caryophanales > Paenibacillaceae > Brevibacillus > Brevibacillus sp. AY1. The sequence goes on along the minus strand of NZ_JAFLPN010000062.1, from coordinate 9,550 downwards.
TTTGCAGTACGTTGATTGTCCCCTGTAATCATGATTACCTGGATACCCATTTCCTTCAGACGTTTAACGGCATCCTTTGACGATTCTTTGATCGTATCTGCAACAGCAACGATACCGGAGTACTGATTGTTGATCGCGACCAGCATAGCCGTTTTTCCTGATTCTTCAAGACGTGACATGGACTCATAGGCTGCCTTGGCATCCACCCCGAATTTCTCCATTAAGCGTCTTGTTCCGATCAGTACTTCTTTGCCTTCCACCATAGCTTGAATGCCATAGCCTGGGATTGCCTCAAATGATTCTGTTTGCGGCAATGAGATGGCTTTTTCTTGAATTCCGATTACAATAGCTTCTGCCAGAGGATGTTCCGAATTTTTCTCGGCTGCTCCCACAACCCTCAGGAATTCCGTCTCATCTCCGTCTGTGATGACATCCGTTAGTTCCGGCTTTCCTTTTGTGACAGTCCCTGTCTTATCGAGAATGATTGTATCAATTTTATGTGTTTGTTCTAAATGTTCTCCGCCCTTAAATAGGATTCCTAATTCGGCAGAACGTCCAGATCCAGCCATAATGGAAGTAGGAGTTGCCAAGCCAAGAGCGCATGGGCAGGCGATCACCAAAATCGCGATCGCGATTTCCAGAGCTCCGGCAAAATTGCCAGGGGTTACGTAGAAGTACCAAACAAGAAAAGCTACGATGGCGATACCGACAACGATTGGAACAAAAATCCCCGAGATGACGTCAGCGATTCTTTGTATTGGTGCTTTGGATCCCTGAGCTTCTTCTACAACTTTGATAATCTGGGCAAGAGCCGTTTCCTTACCCACTTTTGTTGCTTTGACTCGAAGTACTCCATTTTTGTTAACGGTGGCACCAATCACGGCATCACCGGGCTTCTTCTCTACGGGAATGCTCTCACCTGTAAGCATGGATTCGTCTACAGTCGATATTCCTTCCACTACTTCTCCATCAACAGGTACTTTATCTCCTGGCCGAACAAGGACAAGATCGCCAACGATTACTTCATCCACTGGAATAGAGATCTCTTGACCTTCACGTACGACGATTGCGGTCTTTGCTCGCAATCCCATTAAGGATTTAATGGCTTCTGATGATCTTCCTTTGGCAAGAGCCTCGAACAGTTTACCCATAATTACAAGGGTGATTAGGACAGCACTTGTTTCGAAATAAAGAGCTGGCGCGTGGTGTGATTCTCCATTGCCTACAGACCAAGCTATCGTCTGATATACGCTGTAAAAATAGGCTGCAGACGTACCCAATGCAATCAATACGTCCATATTTGCACTACCATTGCGTAAGGCTTTGTAAGCACCCACATAGAACTGTCTACCAACGTAGAATTGGACCGGTGTAGCCAGAATAAGCTGAAACCATGGGTTCATAAAAATTTCTGGCGAATAGATCCAGGAAGTGAAGGAAAAGTGACCTACCATGCTCCATAATAGTGGCAAAGAGAGGATAGCTGACAAGAGCAATTTGCGTTTTTGATTCTGGATTTCTTTACCACGGTGATCTTGGGTCGCTTCCTTCTCGTTCTTCAAGATGGCTTTATAACCGAGTTGATTTACTTTATTTTGCATATCGGTTACTGATACTTCGCCAGGAGAGTACTCGACATGAGCAGTCTCCATAGCAAAGTTTACGGTTGCCTTCGTAACACCCGGAAGCTTATTTAATCCTTTTTCAATTCGGTTGGCACACGCGGCACAGGTCATACCTTCCAATTGGAAATCGATTACTTCTTTTACCGTACCATACCCTAATTTCTTTATGCTCTCTTCAAGGCGTGTCACATCAACTTTCGCTGGATCAAACACAACACTTGCTTTTTCCATGGCGAAATTCACATTCGCATTCGAGACACCTTCCAGTTTATTCAAACCTTTTTCGATTCGAATGGCACATGCAGCACAAGTCATGCCGGTGATCGGCAAGTTAACTTGTTTATTCCCTTGGGACGTAGCAGCTTCCATACCAAGTATTCCTCCTTTTTTATCGTAAGCCGTTACACAACCTCGTAACCTTGCTCCTCAATGGCTTCTTTGATTGCATCCATCTTGATTTTTTCTTCATCAAATGACACTTCTACGGTGTTGGTAGTAAGATCTACTTTTCCTTCAACTCCGATCAGTTTTAGAGCACCTTCAATGGAATTTACACAATGCTGACAGCTCATTCCTTCAACATGTAAAGTAACCTTTTTCATACCAATCGCTCCTTTAGGTTTTTTAATGATGGTACCTATAAAAGATTTCATACTCTGTCATGGTCTTTTTAAGTCGAATTTGTCCTCCCCATATAATCCCCCAAAATGTTTCTCAGGTAGGCGTTTGTTAGATTGGGGTGCATTTCCAGTATGATTTACAACTTCAATATACCCCCCCTGTGTATGCGCTGTCAACAACTTTTTACTATACCCCTGTACCCTATATTAAAGGTTTAAAAGGAAGCAGCATGCAGCTGCTATTTCATCAGTTTCGTGATACTTGTCATAAGTTCTTTTAACACTTCCGTGTCGCCTTCCTGGATTCGTTCCATCACACAGCTTTTCATGTGATGTTCCAGTAGCAGTTTTCCCACACCGTTAAGGGCGGATTGAACTGATGCAATCTGATTCAGCACATCATCACAGTACGTATCCTTTTCAATCATACCCTTAATGCCTCGAACTTGACCTTCAATTCGATTCAAGCGAAGAATCATATTGTTTTTGACTTGATCGGAATGATGACTTTTACGCTCTGTTTCTCCATGGGAACAACATGTATGCTCTACGTCACTTATATTTTTATCAAGTTGTACGATTTCCGTATTCAAAAAGTATCAACTCCTTTTCGTTCATTATACAATACCTATGTACCCTATTTCCAGTGATGAATGTCGGTCCCTTTACCAAAAAATCAAGAAATCCGAAATTCCAAGGAAAATAATGATGGTTCCAGCCAACTTTTGAATACCGGTTCCGATTCGTTTCGTCTTGTTCATCATCCTTGCCCGGTCACCGACAAATGAAAGAATCAACAAAACCACAAATAACGGTATTGCCGTACCTATTGCAAAAATAATGGGAACGAATATTCCGATCGAGCTTGAGAGCATTAATGGCACCGCAAGTCCAAAGAAGACCCAGAACATGGTAGGACAAAAACCTAATGAGAATGTAAAACCCATTAAAAAAGATTGCGTTCCTCCATCGAAACGTCCTGCAAACTGGTTCATTTTCTTTGTCAATGAAAGGGGCGCTTGTATGGAAGGTGTTAATACCAATACATAATGTCCAATGTAAGACGGAGCATGTTGTCCGAAATTAGACAGTAAATGTGTCCGATGCCTATATTGAGTGCCCAACCGATCAAACAATTGATGACTGATTTTGTCCGAAAATTCGTCTTTAACCGCTTACAAAGGGGCTGCTGAGCTAAATTGGCCATTTCGCACATTGAATAGGACATTGACGGCCGACTTGCCGCAAGGCAGAAGCCGATCTACTTCCCCTTCCGTCCCCTAAAGGGGAAACGCAGGGAACTCCGTCCCCTGCACCCCATCGCTCGCCGCGTGGCGGGCCAGCAACGGTTTGCTGGCAGCAATCAAGCGTGGGAGGATGGATTCACCAGTCAAGGCTAAATAAACGCTTCGCGGCCTTGACTGGTTTACTTGAAATGGTCGGTCATAACATCAAATTTTGGACACTTGAAACCACCAACTTTGAGACATTATGAAGTAGCAGAAACAGGAAGGTAACCGGACCCATCCGATCATATACAATCCGATTAGAATAAACAAAGGTGCCAATAATTTTCTTGCCCATTGAAAGAGTGGAATGGCGTCTGAAGATAGCTCTTTCCCAAACAGGAAGACGATCCCGCCAAAAGCGGAATAGACAACCACTTTTCCTAAAATAAACATGAATAGGCTGATCCCAAAAGTTCCTTTTCCAAGAGTTTTTCGTCCAAATACGGTGAAGGCAGCAACATTAGCGGAGAGCTGACAGGGAGCAAAAGCACCAATCACGCCAAGCAGGAGCGCGCCAATAATCGGAGCTTGTTCACCCATACTATAGTACAAATTAGAAAATGGTGAAGATAACCATGATCCTAAGTGGGATAAGTACGAAAACCATTCCATTTGTGCCTCTTCTCCCCCCGAATAGATAATATACTGCCTAACACTTACGTGAGAAAATCAAACGCAGGCTTGCTAATGGAAATATAAGAAGAATAATTCTTTGCTCGGTTATCATACTACTACTGAATAACGATGAGGGAGGATTTTAAACATGCCTGTTGCAGTTTCGAACATGTACCAACAATGCATTGATGCCTGTATGAAATGTCTGCAATCCTGCGAACAATGCCTGACAGCTTGCCTCCAGGAACCGGATGTACAGAATCGGACGAAGTGTATCCAACATCTACGGGATTGTATTGATATTTGTGCCCTGTCTACTCAGTTCATGGCACGTAATAGCCACTACGCGAAACAATTGTGTGGAATCTGTGCAACGATCTGCGATGCATGCGCAACTCATTGTGCTATGTACAAAGATCCGCATTGCCAAGAATGTGCAAAAGTATGCCGTGAGTGTGCTGAGCACTGCCACAATATGGCGTCTTAATCAAAAGGGAAAGGCGGTTGCCTTTCCCTTTTTCATTCTACGGTCTCATTCATCGATGAAGAATGATGGTTTCCCCTTCTTTACCCCACAACAAACTAGATACATGATATTCATTTGTGTGTTATTTCTATGACTGTATCTATTTATGGCTAACGTCACTCACCATCTGTTATTACCTTTCCTTGCTCAGCAATCCTTTTCCAGTCCAAGCCTTGGTTATCGGATATATAGACGTCTTTCTTAAAAGTCACAAATGACAGTTCATTCTTGTTTGAGGGGTTTTGCGCAATATAAGCAATGGCGTCTTCTGTTAGTGTAGGAATGGGGAGTTTTTCAGCCTTCCTATTTTCCACGTTCATCTTTTGTAAATTGGCGTTGTTTTGGTACCCTCCCATGAACAAATCGCCTTCCTCATTAAAGAGCAGTGCCGTAGCTTGTCCATTTGTAACCACTTTCTCAAAATGGTTGCCATTATCCTTGGAAAGATACACTCCGGTAGGTGTTCCAAGAGCTACAATAGCGTCTTTCGATGGATGAACAGCCAAAGAGATTGGTTCTTCCCGAATGCCGTTACTTTGACTTTTCGTCCATGTCTTTGCGTCATCTGTCGAAAAATAAAGTCCAGGCTCGTCCATTATCGAATTGGCTTGAGGATTCATTGCATATATCACGTGGGATGAGTATCCAACTGCCAAGAGATGAAAGTCGGTTTGTCCGTCCAGGACGAGTGTTTGTATGGTTTTTCCTCCATCTGTACTTTTCACAATCCCAAGTGGATTTTTTAAGGCAGAACCTGGTGCCGGATGTCCACTGCTGTAGAATCCATCACTTGATGGGGCAAAGCCCATATAGTCATGCTTTGGCCCTTCTGCCGCCATCCAACTTCCATCTTCATAGATTCGTAGACCATCATGGGCTGGTATGATCATTTCTTTGCCATCTGGAGAATAACCCAGTCCATGCGCATGCATCAGATCCATGGACTCTTCGCTATCGCCACTCATCAAGGTGATTACCCCGATTATAGACACTAGCAAGATGGAAGTGGCTACACTCCATTTCAAATACTTGGCGGTAACGGATAGCTTCACCCGTTTTTCCCGATCTTCCTGTGCTTTCACATTCTTCAGTTGCTCCATTTGCCTCTTGGTGACAATTAACCATGCAAAAAGGATGAGCGTTAGCAACGCAATCCCAACCAGTGTGAGTCCCATGTAATTCTCCTCTCGAACGTAACCAGATTCTGTTCCATTCTAATCGGTAGTTGTGAAGAAAATATGTTGATAATAAGGAGTTCCTGTGTCCATGTTGAGGACCTCCAATACGTTAGTTCTTCTGATCACGAAAAAAGCACCTTTTTAGGCGCTTTTGAAGAACAAGTGTTACATCGTAGGAAAAATGATGCTCTCTTCAATCTCAATCTGCGTTCGATAATCAATGGAATGAAAATCACCGAAAACGAACCCGTGCATGAATGGTGGCTGAGGTAGCTTTTTCCTTTCAGGACGTAAAAAGCGAAGATATTCTTTTACATCTCTTGGTAAGCTGTCTCTTTGTGTCAATAAAAGTGGCGCGTGTTTTCCAAGATGTGAGAAGAGTCCAGAGATGATCGCATGTCGCCAATCCTTATGATTTACGAAAGAAAATGCATTTCCGTTTTTTTGATTCCGATTCCAGCCCAATTGGGTTTCTTCGTCAAAAAATCGAGAGAAACGTACGGATAAATCATATGGCGATGCTCCTGTTAACCGAACAACTTTACCCCTTGTATAACGATGCAAGGATGCTTCCACATGTTGCGAGACGGTTTCAAAAGTGCCGACAATATACACATTCAGATCGGGGTGCATCGAGAAGAAATGTTGAATGGGCGCCGGTACATTGTTTTTCTCTGTTAGTAGAACAGGGATTCCCTGATGCATGGAATAATTTGGAACAAACATCGTTTCGGCGAATGTTTCGCCTGAAAGAAGAAACACGTTTTCTCTGCCTTGTTGGGCAGCCGACGGATGCAGCAATCGAAATTGCGAAACCTCCAATGAAGTCTGATACGGATCCTGATTTCCGATTCGATAGGTAGACAACCCTAATGCTTGAATCTCACGTTGTACATCTGAGTTTACTGGACCAATTAATAAGACTTGTGCTGGAAGCTGGTTACCTATCGGGGACAATCGGAGCATTTCATTTTTTACTTCCTCATTTAGCTGATCTGAAACCAACATCATCGGTGCTTTGTTCGGGTCATGAACGAGGGACGAAGCGGTAAAAGCATATTGGAATTGCGAAGCCGGAGCTACTGTAATCGCATTGGGTCTCCAGTGAACCATTGTAGTTGGATAACCAGGGTATATCATTTGAAACGCATTTGTCATCACCGATAATATATCTTCGCCCCAAATTCTTGTTGTATCAACCGTATTTCCACTAAACAACCTGAACACCTCCCCCAAGTTTATATATATACCCACCTGGGCTTCCTCAGAAGAGAATTCCTACTTCGCAAAGCATCTCCTGGACCAAAAAGCTTGGGTTCTCCCATTGTTCGTGTATCTCCATCTTTTCTTCACAATCGTATGATATTCTTCACCTAGAATTCAAAAGGAGGTTTCAGTATGATTCGTAAAATAAGGACAAAAAAGTGGATCGCACTACCTGTTGTGCTAACGGGCGCACTTGTTTTGTCTGCATGTTCAAATAGTGCTCAAAACGATATGGCAGGACATGACATGTCGAAAATGGGATCTACGAGTGCGGCAGAAACGACAGAGCCTACAAAAATGACTGCCTCAGCCGATCCAAAATTTGAAGTTCTTACCGGCAATTCCTTTACCCTAACAGCCAAAGAAAGCATGCTTATGCTTGATGATAATACCATGAAAACCGCTTGGACATATAACGGAACCGTGCCAGGACCGCAATTACGAATCAAGCAAGGTGAGACGCTGAAAGTAGTGTTGAATAATGAGTTGCCGGATCCGGTAACCATACATTGGCATGGGTTACCAGTCCCCAATAATATGGACGGAATCCCCGGTGTAACCCAAAATGCTGTAAAACCGAAAGAGAGCTTTACGTATGAATTCAAGGTAGATGTACCGGGTACTTACTGGTACCACTCCCACCAGGATGGTGTCAATCAGGTCGATAAAGGCTTGTATGGAACGATCATTGTTGAGCCTAAAGACGCCGAAGTTGTTGATAAAGACTTCACTCTTGTGTTGGATGAGTGGATGGAAGACGACAGCATGGCCGAGATGCATGGTGGTGGAGGTGCGAAGACAAGCGACAGTAATAGTCACTCTGATCAAGGCAATATGGACATGAGTAACATGAATCATGGTAATTCTGGTTCTGGTATGGACATGAGCAACATGAAACATGGCAATTCTGGTACCGGTATGGACATGAGCAGTATGAATCACGGCGATTCCAGTACTGGCATGGACATGAGCAACATGAGCGATGCTGAAATGATGCCGTTGATGTACACCATCTTTTCCGCGAATGGCAAGACTGGATCCGCCATTCAACCTCTTCAAGTGAAAGAGGGAGAAAAAGTGAGAATCAGACTGGTTAATGCGGGATATCTCTCCCATAAAATGTACTTGCCGGGTCATGAATTTAAAATCGTTTCGACGGACGGGCAACCGATTAACAACCCACCTTTGATCAAAGACCAGTTGCTCAATATTGCTCCAGGTGAGCGGTATGATATTGAGTTTGTCGCAAATAATCCAGGTAAATGGCTACTTGAAGAACATAGTGCATTTCCCGGTGCAAAATCACTGAAAATCCCGATTGTCTATGAAGGGTCAGAGAATGCTTCAGTCAAACCCGTGGCAGGAGATTTCCCTCTGATTGACATCACAAAGTATGGCGAAGCAGCGAAAAGTACCTTCTCGCTTGAAGGTCAGTACGACGTTGAATATACGATGGATCTCAATACTGTAATGGGCAATGGAATGACATTTACTATCAATGGTAAAACATACCCTGACGTCCCTCCCCTCAATGTAAAAGAAGGGGATTTGGTAAAGGTAAGAATGGTGAATAACTCCAAAGAGGACATTCATCCGATGCATTTGCACGGTCACTTTTTCCAGGTACTCAGTAAAGACGGAAAACCGATCTCTGGGTCCCCATTGCTAAAAGACACATTAAATCTTTTACCTGGCGAAGAATATGTCGTTGCTTTTAAAGCAGATAATCCTGGGAACTGGATGTTCCACTGCCACGATCTGGGGCATGCTTCTCAAGGGATGATGTCCGAAGTGAAATACGATGGTTTCAAACCCGATTTTACAATCGATCCAACTGTCAATAACAAGCCAGAATAAAAAAAGAAGTAAGGATAGGAGCGAGTTTTCCTATCCTTTTTGTGTTGATTAATATTGACTAATTTTATGAAAAAGCTGCGGTATAAGACCTTGAAAATGAAGTCTTAGACTGCCGCAACTGTTTTGATTTGTTATTCAATAAATGATGCCAGTTGGTCTCAATTCGATCGGCGTGTGTCACCAGCGATTTACAGTTCGACTTTCATACAAACATTCAATCTTCGTATTCTACTCCAAACTCTTCGTACTCAATGTTTTTTTGAACATCTACAAATGCATGACAAATTTCATCAACGAGTAGCGACATTACTTTACCTACCATCAATCGTTCATAAGAAGGATACACAGTCAATAAACAAGTAGTGATTTGACTCAGAGATAGACTCGTATTTTGCCCCGGATCAGCAAGTCCATAATTTGATGCTCCGGCTAATAGTAACTTACTCTCTTGCATTACTCCTAATGAATAAGAACTAGCTTTTGGCCCTAAATGTATATAATTGAATCAATTTCATAATTACCCATCTTAAAAATATACAGACTGTCCCAATCTCTTCTTTATCCTTTTTTAAAA
>NZ_JAFLPN010000061.1:0-14354 GCF_029870785.1 Brevibacillus sp. AY1 | reverse complement strand
TTAAAAAAGGATAAAGAAGAGATTGGGGCAGTCTGTATATTTTTAAGATGAGCAATTATGAAATTGATTCAATTGCAAAGATATTTGATGATCTTGGAATTAATGACTATTACATAAGTTTCAGCGGTAACAAAGGGTATCATATTGACCTATTCTTTGATGATTTAATTGCAATTGAACAGGCAAAGAAATTCTTTAATCATGTACTCGATGAAGCAGATATTCGCCAATATTTTGACGATGGTAATAAAGTTGAATATCGACCAACAGATAAACAAGGCATTAAATTGCCACTTGGCAAACATCAGAAGTCAAAGAAGTATTGTGGTTTTTGCTTAGTTGAAAATGGACTAAAGGTAATGACTGAAAAGCAAAGCGAAAAATATCTTATGTCCATTAAGAAAGTCCAATCATCTGTTATATTGGATATTCTTAATGAACGCCCAAAGGATAACATTGATAGGGATATATTTATCAAAACAGAGGATGCTATTGCTCAACATAAGCCATTACCACAATATGAACAATCAGAAGAATCAACTGCAAGTATAGCTATTGACTATTTACAAAATGGTTTGAAGGTGAAGCGCAGCCGAAACAAGGTTACTGTATTGCTTGCATCATATCTAAAATACTCAGGACTTGAACCAGAAGAATGTAAACAGATTCTATATGACTGGATGCAGAAGCAGGACACTAATACGTATACAACCCCATTGAAGGATTGCTTCAAGGATATTGATAATGTGGTCAGATATACATATCAAAATGACTACCAGTTATCATCAATAAAAAGAGATTTGACGGTTACATTTGAGGAAATTGATTCAATCATACAGAACTGCCCAGAGAAGAATCAAAAATTACTTGCATATGCCTTGCTGATTCATAGTAAACGCCACTCAAATGAGGAAGGCGTATTTTTTATGACCTTTGAGCAGATGCACCAAGCAACAGGTTTATATGATCAAGCACTTCAACGTCAAATAAATAAACTTGCAGAACTTGGAGTAATTGAAATTGTTAAACGTGACCAAAAAGTAGCAGGTGATAAGCATAAGCCGAATCAATATCGAATGACATTGAAAATGGTATCTGAAAATGATAGTGCTAATCAAATGTCAATGAGTGAAATTATTCCATTTTCAAGTGTACTCCAATATTTCTATGATGATAGTCAATTGAAAAAGGTATTACCACGTAGACAATTTGAGCAATTGGTTAAGGTTGGATAATTATATAAATATAAATGGGATTGCTAAAAGTTTATTACCCTACGCTACGCTACAAAGTAATAATAATACTTATTGTTAGTGATATCGTACACACTAATTTTATAACGCATTGGATTACTTGGAATTCTACAGGATTAAACAATAAAACTGGAGGGTTTATCATATGAAAACTGAAATCAATCAAGCATTAGAACAAATGAAGCAAATCAATGTTGAATTGAAAGAAAACAATATCCGTCTACAGAACCTAGCCGAAAAAATGAGGATCGTGATTGATGAGCAGCAGATTATGAACGTGGATATGAAAGAGATTAATGGACGTTTGGACGCATTGATAGAGCGTTATGAAGAGCGAGAGCAGCGTCAACTAAAGGCGGTGCAGTAATGAATATCTATGATGTTATTGCCAAGTTGCCGTTGTCAAAATCGCAATATGTCAAATACAAGTTCAATCTTTGGTTTGATACGGATAAAACTATGACCGAGGAACAATTTTTAAAGACGGTCAATAAAAAGACGATGAACAGTTTTAACAAATGGGAACGTACAGACGAGTTTAAGCATATTGCTAGCATGGTTTTGGCAACAAAGACCGCACAGGATTTAATTGACATGTACGAAGCCGTGAGAGACAAGGCAATCAAAGGTGATGAGAAATCAGTCAAATTATTGCTTACACTTCAAAAAGAGATTGAACATCATAAGCAACAAGCGTTAAAGGCATTCGGGAATAGTATTGAACAAGAGGAAGAAGATGACGATTTAGAGTTGTAGGGTAGTCGAGTAATCGGCTGCCTTTTTTGTACTATCGGAAAGTGTTGAGTGCGCTAAAGCGCTAAAAAGATTAGCGGAAGATAGTATAAGTGCAACTAAGGCTCCGCCAAAAGCTTGGCGTAGCCAAGTTTTCTAATTTTGTCTGGAAGGAGTTGAAACGGTGTTGGCATTAACTAAGAAACAAAAACTTGAAAAGGTAATGGGTTCATTTGAATTATTTTCGAGGAACTTCATTAAGATCGTTGATAATAACGGTGATGTAGTTCCATTTGTCTTGAACAAGGAACAATCCGAGTACATAGGTACAATGAAAAAATATAATGTGATCCTCAAAGGACGACAAATAGGTTTCACTACGCTCTCATTGGCGTATATGTTGTATTCGGCAGTAACCAAGCCAGATACAAGTTACATGATCATGACACACCACAATAGCGTAAGTAAAAGTTTGTTCGTGAAGGTCAAGAAAATGTATAAGAATCTTCCACATGACAAATATCCCGATTTGTTCCCGAAGGACAGTTTAAACAATAGGGATGAATTGTATCTATCCAATGGCTCAAGGATAATCATTGCTACTGCGAATGGAGATGACTCAATTTCGGGCAACACATTTGAATTTATACACTTTTCAGAGATGGGAAAATATCCCAATAATGTACAGGAAGAAATCTTATCAACTGCCATTCCAGCATTAGCAAAGAATGATTCGGCAATGATTTGGATTGAATCGACAGGTATGGGCTACAACTATTTTGCTGAACTTTTTCTAAAGTCATATCGTGGCAAGGAAAGCGTATGGAATGCCAAGTTTTATTCTTGGTTGGCTGATGCTTACCATAAACAATTTAAAATATCATTCGATGAAGCTGAGGAATGGCATAAACTCCACAACAAGGGCAACAGGTTAAGGGAAAAGGACTTAGAACATGATGAGCGGATATTGTTTGAAAAGTACGGTGCTACATTACGGCAATTGATGTTTAGGCGGTATTACATTGCTACAAACTCCACAGATAAATGGAATCGTGAATTTCCTACAACGCCTGATCAAGCATTTCAGACGAGTAATGAATCTGTATTCTCTACGGATAAGATTGTTGAGCGTTTGCAATTTGTGAATGAGCCACTACTAAATAATGAATTAAGCGATTTGCCGGAGGTGTTAAAACCTTTCGTGGGCAAGTCGCTTTTTATTTGGGCTATTCCAATTCGAGGGAAAAGGTATTTTACGGGCGCAGATACAGCAAGTGGTGGAGGTAAGAACTCTGACTTCTCCACGATCAGTATTTTTGATGATGATGGTCAACAGGTAGCAAGTTTTTACTCTAATGAAATACCTGTTTATAAGTTTGCAGATGTGGTTGATTCATTGGCGCGATACTATAATTTCAGTTTTCTTGTCATTGAGTCCAATTCCTATGGCTTGCCACTGATTGAGAGGATCAGGAAAGAGAAAAATTACTTGAACATGTACAAGCATAAGACCTTTGACCAAAAAGGAAAGAAACGATTAAAAGTTGGCTGGCAGACAACAAAAGCCAACAAAGCAATTCTCATTTCTGACTTCAAGGAACAATTTGAAGTTGGAATGATCAATATTGAGTGCAAACAGACGCTTGAACAAATGAAGATTTTTGTTGACCAAGATGGAAAACTTGGAAACAAGCGTGGTACTGGTGACAGCTACCATGATGACTTGGTTATTTCCGCAGCTCTAGCGATCCAAGGAATGAAAGCAGGGAAATGGTACGTTTAAAACACAGGTTCACGATGAACCCATCAATGAAGGAGGTAAATCCATGAGTATAGATCAATATATTCGTGAGCACCATGACGGTAATCCAGAATGGTTTGTTGAGGAATGCAATTCGGTTGCCAATATGCAAAGAATCAATAAGATTGTTGATATAAAAGAATACTTGTCGGGTACTCATGTTATTCTTCAAGCACCATCGTATATGTATAATGGCAAAGAGTTTAAGCCAAGAAAGATTGTTTTGCAGTATGCTAAGAACGTATTGAATTTCAGTACATCATATTTGCTCTCTCATCCGATCACATTGACTGGTCAAGATAGTGTGGTTAAGGAATACAAGAAGGTTTATAAGAAAGGGAAGTATGACCGAGTAGATTTTGATGTACTCAGTCAAATTACTAAATACGGAACAGCGTTTGAATATATTTACTTGGATGAGAACAAGGAAATCAAGTCAAAGTTAATTGATCCTGCTGATTCATATCCAGTTTATGATGACGAGAATAATTACATAGCGTTTATTGAACACTATACAACGGCTGATAATGTGAGTTATTATACGGTTTACTATCCAGACAAGGTACAGAAGTTTTCTAATAAGGGCAGCCAGTTACAATTGATAGGTGAATACAATAATCTGAGTGGCTTGCCAATCATCTATAAGAATCAAAATGAATTGGATAGTACAACAGGCAGAAGCGATTTAGAGGATATTGTAACGATCATTGACAGTATGGAGGACTTACTCAGTAAGTTTGCAGATTCCTTCCATAAACATCATAATCCTATTAGTGTCGTAATTGGACAGCAGTTAAAAGGGGATGGGCTGCCTACTAATGTTGTGGGGGCTGGTATTGTCCTTGATGATGGCAGCGACTTTAAGATGGTCAGCAACCAATTGGATTATAAATCGTTTGAGACAATTTATAAGACGCTTATGACTACGCTGCTGGACGTGTCCCAAGTTCCTGGAGTTTCAATGGGAAAAGTGGACATCTCGAATTTGTCCGAGGTATCCATTAAGTTATTGTTTTCATTGGCAGATATTAAAGCCAGTATGAATGAGAAATATATGCGTGAAGGAATGGAACAACGATTCGATAAGATTAGAAAGTTGTTGGAGTTAAAAGGTAAGCGGATTAGTGATGATGCTTTTGATTCTTTAGGAATTGTATTCCAGTATGCTCGACCGCAATCGGCTAAAGAGGTAATTGATAATCTGAAAGTGCTTAGTGATATGGGAGCAATCAGTATTGAAAGCATCTTGGAACATAGTCCTTATACGACAGATGTGGTGCAAGAAATGGGACGATTGAAGGATGATGAAGTGGGAAATAAAAGTGGAACTTTTGATGGCGAGAAAGGTAAGGAAGATGATGAGGAAATAGATGATTCGGGAAATGATGATGGGAAATAATTATAGAATTTATAAGGGATTGTGTAGAAAGGGATAATATCCACTCGCGCACACATGTTATACTAACTGTTTCATCTTGTGAGACAAGCAATAATAATGGCAAGGGGGACGTGAGATTTCAAAAATTTTGCGTTCCTTCTGCTGATTATTCAACTTGATCCTGATTTCTGGCTAATTGTGTCTAACTTGACCACTAACTCCTAGAGATTGTGGTCTTTTTTTCGCCTAATATCTGGTAATTGCTTATAACCTATCTTATAGGCAAGTGTAAAGAGAAGGATATTGGTGTATTGTTCGGTTTTAGACGTGATAAAATCAAGTTTTTATTGAGATTGTTCGATACCCCTAATGGCATAAAAAGTGCTGTAGCATGTCATTTTACACACGCGCGGAGAAAATAGAAAATGTTTCCTTGTTAGCGATAGAAACTAGTATAATAGTAATGGGTATTGGATTTTAATGAGATGGAGGAATGAATGTGGGCGAAAAATTGGATACAGTATTACCTGAGGTAAATTGGTTTACTATTGCAAGTGATTATAGAGATTCAATTATTCTGATTGACATTGAGCATCCTAGAACTGTATATCAGATAGATAATGATACAGTAAGCAGGAAAGATTTAATGTTGGCGAATAATTATATTACATACAGAGTGAATAAATATAATGGTACTGGTGCAGTAATTAAATATCTGATACTTGAGAGATTTGTAGACGAATATAATAACTTAATCATATTTGCAAAGTATGAAACAATTGGATTTGAACAATAAACTAACAAAAATAAATGGTTATTGAGCGTTTTCTATACTCCTGACCACAAACTAGAAAAATTTCCAAAATTGATTATATAGTCCTCCCCTTATGGTAAAATTCTCCTATAACCTATAAGGGAGGATTCTTTTTATGTTTGACTATTATTCGAACAGCAAGGCGAAATGGATCAAGAATATTGCCAATTTCCAAGTCGTTGTAGGCATCATTGCCGGAATTATAGCAGGAAACATCACAAGAGAGTTCAGTTGGAGTGTTGCTATTTATGTTTGGGTATCTTCAATTTTTGCGGCAATTGTTTTGCATGGTTTTGCAGAAATTATTGAACTCCTAACAGGAATCTATAAAAAGATGGACACGATTGAGGACATTAAGAACAAGATAAATAGGCCAGTTGCCTAATGCTTATATTAATGGAGGATAATCTATGAAACGTAGCCGACTATTAAAGTTTTTCTTTGTCTTTAGTTTTCTCCTGAGTGCATTAGGATTTGCGAATGTCGGAACAGCAGAGGATTACCCACATGTTACAGTCAAGATAAATGATAAAGCAATACAAGGACAAAATGGAATAGTAGATGGTGGTACCATATTTATTCCAGCAAAAGCTGTCTTTGAGAATTTAGATATTAAAGTCGAATGGGATCAATCAACAAGCACCCTAAAAGGTTATCAGTTTGACACTATTAGAATTG
Organism: Brevibacillus sp. AY1; assembly: GCF_029870785.1. Lineage (NCBI taxonomy): Bacteria > Bacillati > Bacillota > Bacilli > Caryophanales > Paenibacillaceae > Brevibacillus > Brevibacillus sp. AY1. The sequence continues at coordinate 7,698 of NZ_JAFLPN010000061.1, read as the reverse complement.
AGATTAGCCCGAATAAAGATTTAGGAAAACTAGATGGAAAACCTTTCTTAATGGATTTTCCACCCAAGGTTGTCAATGGTACGCTTATGGTTCCTTCATCACTTATTACCCAGTTATTTAATTACGAGGTTAAGTTTGAGCCAATTGCAAATATCGTAAAAATAGATAAAACACAACTGATAGCAGTTGATCCTTATGCCAGTTATAACAAGATGAAAAAGGAATTAGAGCAAAAATATAATCTGACTAACAACGGTAATAATGTCGTAAATAATCAAGAGAGCGAAAAATTAAAGCAGTTTAAGAATGCGATAAAAGATTACATGGGCAGAACAATATGGACTAGAACCACTCTCATGAAAGATGCAGATGGTAAATATGTAGATGTTGAAAAATTTGCACCCATGTGGATATTAGAAATCAAAGAAGATACTTTTTTTACCTTGAAACTTAAATCAGGTGACATGATTTATTATCTGACAGCATATGATGAATACAGTGTACATTTTGGATTTTTACTATCCAATCCGTATACAACGTACAAATGGTCAAATAAGGTATGGGATCACATTAAAAAGAATTCTGTATTTGTTGGAATGAATGAAGATATGGTTTGGCTATCATGGGGACTTCCAACAAGAAAAAATGTCTCTAAATATGCTTGGGGAACAGAAGAACAATGGGTTTATGATCTAAAATCTCAAGGAACAAAGTATTTGTACTTTAAGAATGGCATATTAACGTCAATTCAAACATCAGAATAATGATCAATACTCCTAGTCAACGGCTAGGAGTGTTTACATTTCTAAAGGAGGAACCAAACGTGGACAATAAAGCAAGATTGGAAATGGAAATCAAAGGTATCACACTTTCACCTGATGAAATAACCGTCTATTTAGCCGAAAATGGATTAAATGCCAATGATACATATAATGCAACTGATAAAGCGCAGACAAGGATGATTTATGAAACGGCGTTAAGTATTCTAGAATCCATTGCCAATCAGCCACAACTAATGAAAAACTACACTTCCGATGATCAGACGGTAAGCCAATTCCATGAAAACTTAATGGCAAGGATCGACCAGTTAGAAAACAAAATCCGAAAAATGAAGAGTGAAGAATCCAAAGCAGCCAATACAAATGGCTCTTTTTTTATGCTCTTTACTGAGTAATTAACTCTCCTTCAATATGTAGGGGAGAGTTAATGGATAACCTTTTATAGAAAGGAGTATAGCCAATGGTTAACATATTTCAATCCAATCCAGACGATTATCAATATATCCTAGACACACTAGGACAAGATGTTCTAATCAATAATCAACCAGTAAAAGCGATTTTTTCAAATTCGACATTATCAACCGATGTAGACGACAAAAAAATAAGCACTCTCACAGCCATTTCTAGGGGCGATATTGTCCATTACAATAATGAGGATTGGATTATACTGTCTGAGGTAAACGGACAGCGTAATGGACGTTACAGAGCGTATATGCGTGTCAGTGATTATTCAATTAAGTTTAATTTCCAAGGTATGGTAAAGGCGTTTCCTACTATTGTAGATGGTAAAGTATTTGACGTGGAAACAGGCCAATATATGACCTTGCCTAATAGTAAAATCCTTGTCACGCTACAAGAAAGTCAAGAAACATTGCTGATAACTGTAGGGCAACGCTTCATTAAAATGGGCAGGGCATGGGCAGTTGAAGGTATCGACAGAACACAGAAGGGCTTGCTGATTTTGTGGTGTAAGCAGGATCAGTTTAATGAAGCCGTTGATGATATTGAAAATGAAATTGCTGATGCAGGAAGTTATGTCTATGCATTGGATATAACGAATACTGATACAACCATTCAGAAGGATAGCACATTGGAATTGAATGTATCAGTTACTTTAAATGGGCAAGTGGTGACCGATAAAACGGTTGTGTTTAGTTCGAGTGATTCTAATATCGCTACAGTTGATGAAAATGGGCTTATTACTGCAAGGAATACAGGATCGGTAACTATTACTGCTCAATTGGCAGATAAGACAGAAGTGAAGGATACAATTTTATTGACTGTTGAAGAAATACCTGCCTCTTTTTCAGTAACGATTACTTCAACAAATAGCATACCTACTGAAATTAAGAATGGGCAAAGTAAGACATACAATGCTGAGGTTCGGGTTGGGTCAACATTAATCACAGATGGTAGTCAACCTGTAACGTGGAGTTTGTATGCAGATAATCAATCATCAACAACTACATTGGCAACAGTAACAAGTCAAAGTGGAACGAGTTGTACAGTGAAAAATAATAATGCAAACAGTGGATATGTTCAGTTGAAGGCGACTTTAAACAGTGATCCATCAGTTTTTTCTTGGTACAGAATACAGATGAAGTCGTTGATTTAGTTGATTTTTATGCGACCACTTGACTTCTTTTTTCGACTACTATATATTTATGGTAATTGATACTGGAAGTAAGTGGTTTGATATATCAATTGCAAGCCCAGTCATTGATACGACAACATTTCGTTTAAGTATTCTTGACAGGGTGGGGGTCGCTGGTTCGAACCCAGTCCGGATCACCATACGATTTATCAGTGAAAACCCTTATCCCATAAGGGTTTTCCTTCATTTATGTGTCGAATAAACCAATGCTCACATCCTCCATTTTCTAAGCATGGGGTGGCAAATGGGTGGGATTCGTTTTTGGGTGGCATTATTAATAGATGGGTGGCAAGACAATTCATCAAAATGCCGACTTAAAAAAGCTCTTACCAAACTCTTCTGCAACATCTTTTTGTAAACTCGGTAAAACATGAGTATAAGTGTCCAAAGTTATTTTGATTGTGGCGTGTCCAAGACGTTCACTTACGACTTTAGGATTTACACCTTGCACTAATAAAAGTGTAGCATGGGTATGTCGTAGATCATGAAATTGGATTTTTGGGACATCAACTGATTATGGTAAACGTTGAAATGTCCTGTTGAGATTTCTAGGTGATTGTGGAGTACCCAAAGTTGTACAGACTACAAGGTTGTTGTCTTTATAACCGCTACCACATGCTTTTTTCTCGCTTGAAATCATTGATTTATGTTTTACTAAATCGCTTATCACCTCTGATGGTACAGTAATATCTTCTACCTGCTGCAGTTTTAGGCAATGGGGAAAATCTCTGCCCATCATGAGATAGTGTTTGTTTTACAGAGACAATCCCATTTTCTAAGTCAACATCCTTCCATCTTAACCCCAAAATTTCCCCTTGCCTCATTCCAGTTGTAAGAGCCAATAAAAACGTGATATAGAGTCTATCTGACTTTGCATGTTTCAGAAATGACAATGACTGTTCGTTGTCCCATACATGCATCTCTTCTTTAGTAGCTTTTGGTCTATCATTTGCCAGCGTTCTGCTTTGTTAAGTGAATCTTTTATGATAGTGTATATTTTTTGCATAGTGGAACCAGCGTAATTGTTCTTACTTAAATCAAGCATAAATTTTTCAACACGTTGGGGAGTTATCTTTGAAATCTCTAGTTCACCCAATGCTGGAATGATGTGCAGACGTACCCAGTCACTGTAACTTTTCCATGTGCTTTCTCTGACGCTGATTTTTTTTGAATCAAGCCAATCACTTAGATAGTTCTTGTATAGTACCTTAGATGGTTCAACGTATTCGCCTTTGTTTGCAGCATTTAATAAGTCGGCTAATGCTTGTTGAGCCTCTTTCTTGGTATCAAATCGTTTCTTCTTCCGAATCCTCTTCCCTTTCTCATCTACTTCTAATGTTGCTTCGTAATACCAGGAATCTCTTTGCTTGTCCTTTTTGACAAACCCAGTAGCCAATAATATCACTCCTTACTATTAATAAGTGTAGGGGTCTTTAAAGGGAAATTATAGGATAAAGTCAATTGATTACCTATTCAATTTTCTAGTTAAGAACACCCAATTTAAACCCTCCACAACGCTCCTACACACCCCATCACTAATTACCTATCCCTATCCTTTTCCACTGCAACAAGTCCTGAAAACGCCAACAGACGATCTCAGAACTATGTCGAAAGTATTAGTAATATTTGGTACAATTGTAAGTATAGATTTGCATTGACTTTTGAATATTGCTAGAAAGGTATGAAAACTATGTATGATTATTCTAGGTATCCTGATTCGATTTCTATAAAAGATTGTATATTGTCTCGGGATAGCATATTGGCACTTTTATCAAATGATGACTTCTTTGAGCAGGTGAGAAAGAGATTCGAGTGTAATCCGGATAATAAGTATACAGAATTTAACCCTTCTAAACACAATTTTTATGTAATTCGAAATAGTGGGAAACTAGTATTGGCTAGAAGCTTAGTAGATTTAGCGCTATTTACCAATGTACGCAATGATCAATGGGGTTACAAATGGCACAGTGATTTCTATAATAGTGCGTTATTTAGATTGGGTTTCAAGGTTTACCACAACAAAGACGTTGAATATGGGAATAGATCTAATTACAAATCAGCTATTGATGACGGGTTATTTGAATATCGCAAGGCTGAATGAATGGGGAGTTTCATAGATGACGAAAAAGCCGACAATGTGTGGAGTTAGTTTGGATGACTTATTTAAAGATAATGAGTTTGGATTTGAGGTTGTTGAAGATGATGAGAACATTAAATCAATTCCCCCGTTTCTAGTTCGAGAAGTTGTTGATTGGAGTCATATTCAGCAACTCTCAAAACAAGAACTAAAGGATCATCTAGTCGAAAAACGTATTATTGAACGAGATTCAATCATCTACAAAACCCTGCTTAATAAGGCTAATGAGTTTATTATTCTTCACGGATATGAATATGACCCATTTTACATAGTAGCAACTATCATTAGTTCAGACAATTCCTACAACCACGTTAGTATTGCTGCAATAGAGCGTCAAGATGAATCACTTTTCATTTTGGACATCAAAGTTCGCAATAAAGATGCAAATAAGGGTTATGGATCATTATTGATGGAACTGTTGAAGACTAATGCAGTTCAACATAATAAGAAGCAAATTACTGGTGACTTGACCCCAGAGGATTTGAGTGATCACGGAGATAGACTGGTTCATTTTTATAAGAGACATGGATTTGAAGTTGAAGAGTTTGGGCATTATGCCAAGATTAAATGGGTGAATCTTAATCAACTTCGCGATTAAGAGGGGGCTATATGAAGAAGATCAGTCTCGTGGTGATATCGAGTGTCTTATTGTTCGGAATTGGTACTTACGCTTGGATGAATCAATGGAAGCAAGAGAAGATTGGAAGCCACACATACAGAACTAATCTCTTCACAAATGAAACAGAGCGATTTGACTCTAACCTTGGTTGGATCAGTATGGAACAGACGCAAAAACAAGATGCTGAACTACAGGCAGTTCTTGCCCAGCAAACCATTCAACAGAAACAATATTATCAACAACAAGCAGCCACCCCAGTTAGTGCGAATTAAAGCAATGTTAATATACAGATTAACGGTATGGGTTCGAAGATAATTGGTACAGCAGAGTTAACAAAGGCTGGTTTCATGGGTACAACGATTGATGTAGTTCTTTATAATGGAAATGGTGAAGTTGCAGGGACTGGTTCGCAATATGTACGAGCTAAGGATGGGGATAAAGTACCGATTAATATGCCTATTTTTATGAACGGTACTTATCCAAACGGTAAATGGGACGGAACATATGAGATTACAGTTAGATAAAGGATGGTTTTTAACTGAAAATGTGGAGGGGATCACAAATGCAGAAGATAACCTCAATCGATCAATTTAAAGTTTATAAACAAAATGGCAATGGCTTTATTACAATTACTGATAAAAATCTATCTAAAAACTGTGTGCACAAAGTATCGTGCTATGAAGTAAAAGAGTATCATTTCAAACAAAAAGTTATTACGAATAAAGAGCGAAATGGTAGTTATTTTTTTACTGAAGACCACAAAAACGCTCTAGATTTTTCGGAGAAGATGCAGCCAGAATTGCTTACTAAAAAATGAAGAATTCATGAGGAGTGATACCACTATGAGTAGACACATTCAAGTTAACGGAGTTGTTGAGATTCAGGATTCAGAAACACATGATGATTTTATGGATAAATTCATTCAGTTTGTTGAAAGCAATGGATGGTCATTTGGTGGAGGTACACAAGATATAACTGATGAAGAAAACAAAGATTAAAACGGTGATTTGTAAAGGAGTTATTTCATGCTACACCACATAGAGTTAGACAAGTATCAACTGCCAGATATCTATAAAAGAAATTCTCAAGGTTGTTTTCTTGATCCTCTCAGAAAAAAGTTGATTCAAATCACTCCAGAAGAGATTGTACGGCAAAGTTTTATACAGTTCATAAATATAGAGTTGGGCGTACCATTAGATGCAATTGAGGTAGAAGTGCCTATGACATATTTTAAAAGAGGTGCAAAAGGTAGGGCAGATATTATCGTCTATGACAATCAAAGAGACATACCCATATTAATAATTGAGTGCAAGGCAAAAGGCGTTCCATTAATTGATGAAGTGTATGATCAAGTGATGGATTATGACGATATCGTGTTGGCAGGGAATATTGTAGTCACAAATGGAACAGAGCTAGAATTCTTAGGCTGGAATAATGAGGAAAAGTCTTATTACAGTTTATTACAACTACCTACGTACAAGGATCTGTTAGAGAATAATTTAGTAGTTGATACTTCACCAATGGAATCATGGAAAAGGCCTAAATTTGAGGAGATTTGGTCGAATGAAGTAATAGCAAGCTTTGTGGATTGTGCTTGGGTTGGTGAAGGTACTTTTGAGAATAATAAACAGTTACTTGGATTTATTGTGAATTTAATTGGTTGTGTCCAAGATGATTCAATTACTTTAGAACCGCAATATATCGGAGATATTAAACTAATTAAAGATGGGGGCAATCGATTCACGTCTTATGGTAATGTAGCAGGTGGAAATTTCCCTGGATCATATCGATATTTCATTATAGAAGACGATGGCGGAAATAATCAGTTAATTAGTATATCTATTATGGGGACATTAAAGTCAGTAAATGATCCTGTTTTTGGTAACAGAAAAGGTCATACAACACTAAATGTAGCTATTGATGACTACGAAATCAGTCATTTTGCATTAGAACTGAATTTAGATAATTATATGACAGTATCTGGTGAAAAATTTAAGATATGGCACAGTGGCGCTTTAACAGTTGGGAGACTTGGTTCTGTAAAGAGGCATGAAGTAATCAATTTTGTGAAACAAAAAGCACCAGAACTAATTGATGATGAAAATAGGATTTTTTTAGGTGAGTTTGACAACTCTAAAGAATTAACTGTTGATTCTCAATCATTTAAACATTTTCTTAGCAGACTTATTAAATATTCATTGATTAGGGATGAATTTAGGCAGATTTATAAAATGAAAAAGAGTTAATGAACTATCGTTTTTATTTAGAAGGGGAGGGCGAGGCATCTGTGAGTACATCATCAACAAAGGATATGATTCAAGAACATTACAATAATTTAAAATCGAAACATGGGTTCACATGTGGCCTAGTTGAAGAAAATTTAGATGAAGGTTATATGATGCTCTTCGATTTTGAAAAGAATGATATTGTTTATGATTGAATCAATTTCATAATTGCTCATCTTAAAAATATACAGACTGCCCCAATCTCTTCTTTATCCTTTTTTAAA
>NZ_JAFLPN010000060.1:0-14432 GCF_029870785.1 Brevibacillus sp. AY1 | reverse complement strand
GAACGTTTCCCAGTTTACAGAAGGTGCTTTTTTCATTCAAACCCCAAATTCATTCATTACAGGAATGGCTCCTTTCGCTAAATGAGGAAGACGGGAGAAAAAAATGAAGATGCCCTTTAATTTCATCGGTTAACCTAGTTAACCGGTTAACCTCTTGATATAATAGAGTTATCAGGTTAACCAATGGGAGGGATATCCGATTATGTCCAATGAAGCAAAAACAACAAAGGCGTACAAAGTTAGTCCAGAGCTGAAAGAGAAACTAGAAACACTTTTTGCGGAGTCAGGAATGGATACTCAGGAAGCGTTCATTGAACATATTGCTGCATTGTATGAGATGCAGCTGTTGAAAGATGGTCATGCGGTTGGGTACAAAAAGCAGCTGGACGAACTGGAGTATCACACGCGCCGGAGTGTAGAGCTTTTCTTGGGCATGATCGAGACGGAGGCAGCCGAGCGCTTACAGCTCACACAACAGCATGACGAGGCGCTTGCAGAGCGAGCGACAACCATATTCAATCAGGAACAGGAAATCACTGAGCTGAGGAAACAGACCAGGCAGCAAACGGAAGAACTGGCCAAGCTCACCAAGGAGAACCAAGCACAAGAACAGCAGATCGAGCAGCTCTCTGAAATTTCGCGGAAAGACAATATGCTGGTTGAGGAGTACCGTCAGCGCATCGATACGCTCTCTGGCCTTGTCAACGAGTACAAGGCGGCCGGTGAAGAGAACCAGGAACTTAAAACTAAATTCTCTGATCTGACCTCACTAACCGAGAAACAAGCAGCTGAGATAAGCGCTTTGGAGCGCGATATAGCGACCTTGAAGGAAGTCCAAGAGGAACAGCTACGCCAACGGGAAGAACGTCACAGAGAAGTGCTGGAACGACTTTCCGAGCGCAAGGACGTAGAAAAAGAGCGTGAGCTGCTGGCACTCCGGACTGAGTACCAGGCGAAGCTTGAAAAAGCTCACGAAGATGCAACGGCCAAACTTCGGGAACTTTATGAGCAGATCCGCGAGCTGCAGCAACCTAAAAAGACGGAAATCAAAGAGGATGATCAAAAGAGCTAGGTTCCCAAGTGGGAGCCTTCTTTTTTTAGCTCGCTTTATGTCGTATAAGGTGGAATAATGCGTGATAATCACGCATTATAAGAAAAACTGTATTTATGCAAATGCAGCAATGCGATTTTACGTTATCTTATAAGAGTCTTATAAGACAAAATCTTATAAGACTTTTTCCTGTTGTGGTGCAGTACGCAAACCTTTTCAAATGGCAAGGGGAGGGGGGCGGTGCGCTTAATTGGGTAATAGCTGCTGAAAACAGCTAAAAATTCTTATAAGACTCTTATAAGAAAAATCTTATAAGAGTTTTTCCGACAAAAATAGAATAGACCGCCTTTGAGCTGTGGGGACAGCTCGGCGGTCTATTCGTCTGCTAAATCCTTCGGATGCGGCCGATCTTGCGGCACTTTTGGCCGGTCCGCAACATCACTGTCCAGGCAATGACAGTTTGCCACATCCACTTTGCATATTTTACCACTATTTGCCTATAAGGTTAAGCGTCCGCTGTTGACGTCTTGCTTAGCCAAATCAGGATCATAATCGAGGTAAAATCTCCATGTAGGAAGTGGACGTTGCATGTAAATCCAGGTCTTTAGTGTATCCCCAGCCTCTAAGAACTTAATGTCATCGATATGGTCGAATGTGATAGGGTATCGCTCGCCGTTTCTTTCCAACTCAAGCGTTAGATACTTGTACGGCTTTGATAGCTTATAGTCCTTCAGTGTGTAGTTACAATAATGGGGTTCATAACCCACTAGTTCGTTCGTGATTCCGATTTCGATATTTCGGTTTATCGTAGCGTTTAGGTGCTTGTCCAGGAATACATAATAATCGACCAGTTCTTTGTCGTGTTTTTCCCTTTCCTCTCGCTCGCGAGACTCTTCTTCCATCTGCTCAAATTTATCTGCAAGGAATCCGTTCACGATTCTTTCGACTTGTTTTTCGTCGCCAGCGGCTTGTTCAAGCAGCCTTTCGTAAAGGAAATTCCTTATCATAACGGGCTTGTCCCGATCACCAAACAATTCTTTTACTTCTTTCAAAAATTCCATCAATCTACTCAAATTAACGCCTCCCTAATTTAAAATTCGATGTCTTCTTAATTCTATGGCTTTGTGGCAATAGTTAGCAATCGGGTACGCGTTCGATGATGTCTTATAAGACTGTTGGGTGGCCAACGACGATAGGGGGGATTTTCTCTTTTAGGGATAATAGCAAGATTCGCAAATGTTGACCGCGCAGCGTTCAAATTTGCCATCTTGTTGGTGGGCGAAGCCCCCCAAACCCCTGGAACTGGGTTGCACCTACGGTGGGTTAGCTTTGATTCAATTTGACTCTACTTGATCCAATTTGAATCAAATGGTAATATATAGTTAAGAAGTGGAAAGGGGGCATGGAAAAGGGGAAATGTCGGAGAAAAAGTACATGAAGACGAGTGAAATTATGGTCTATTTGGGCATTTCAAGACCAACTCTGACAAGATACATTCGTCAGGGAATGCCGGTGCATCGCCCATCCCCTCGAAAGAACCTATTTGATCCAGTTGAGGTAGATGCGTGGATTAAACGGGGAGAGAGCAGCGGAGAAAAGTAAAAGACCGTTCCCTCCAGCCTGCAAGCGTGAGGAACGGTCAAACGAAAGATGCCGAATAGCATCCACTACAATATTACCTTCTGGGTGCGCGGCAATCAATTTTTGATATTAACCAGAAGAGAGGGATATGTGTATGAAAGTAATCACAGAAATCAAAACAACGATCGGGACAGAGATTCAGTTGACACAAAACGAAATGGGCGCAATCGAATACTTGGCCAGCCTGGAAGATCAAACGCCAGAAGAGTGGTTAGCAGCAAACATCCAGGAGTCATTGAAAGCTCGTATCGATCAGAAAATGTACGAGAACGGTAGCCTGGAGATCCGCAGCGACTCAGTTGTAAAGGTAGTCGGAGCGTGCCTGGCATGAATGTGATTCAATTGGCTCGTCATTGGAAAGTTCGCCGGCCAACCATGTATGCCGAAATGGTGCAGAGTGGCCAACTGCACGAGCGCCTGTCGTCTATGCTGCAGCAAGTGGATGAGCTGCTTGAAAAAACAAAAGAGGACTTGCTAAAGCGCCATCCGGTTCCTGATGGCGTAGACGTGCATATCAAGATGCAGCACTATCTTTGGATCGACAGGACAGCATGGGAGCTGATACAAGAGATGATCCTCTTGCCATGCGAAAAAGACGTTCCGACGATTGGTCAAGACTAAAAACTATATAAAACGCAAATAGACCTACCATTATTCCTGTGGTAGGATAAATAATTAGGTATGTATAAAAGCAATACGCACAAAATTATACACTGTATTGTCAATGTATTTACATCTTACCACACAAGGTGGTCAAAAGCAATTACGTTATTTCGTATTTTTACACCCGAAATTCAGGAGGAGAAACCTATGAAAAAATCAGTATTAACGCTATCTCTTGCTGTTTTGTTGTCCGATAGCATCGCACACGCAGAGCCGTTGATTCCAGTTATTGAACCTAAAGTGGTCGAGGTGAAAGGGGACATCATAGAGCACAAGGACCCTTTATTCAATGGACAGGGGCAAAGCAACCAAGTTAGTGAAGTTTCCATATGTGTAAACAATGTTCCGATCATGCTGACTGAAGAACGGGATAAGCCGTTCATTGATAAGCAGGGAAGGACACAAGTTCCCGTTAGATTCGTGAGTGAAGCACTTGGCCAAAAGGTAGATTGGGACGGAAGTACGCAAACCGTAACGATCGGCGGAAAAATAAAGCTCAGAGTGAATAGCAGCGTTGTAGAAGTTGGGGGAGGAAAAACTGTTCATATGGATACTGTGGCGCGGCTGCAGAATGGCCGGACTTTCGTTCCTGTCAGATTCGTGAGTGAAGCGCTTGGTCAAAAGGTGGAATGGGATGCACCGGCCATGACTGTTCTCATCTGGAGCAAGGGTGGTCAAAAATGATTCGGAAGGTAAGGAAATTAGCAGCTGCTGTGCTGGCTACTTCCCTTTTGGTGATAGCCACTCTTTCTCCACCGGTTAAAGCCGACTACCCGATGTACTCCGGAGACGTAACACGCACTAGATATATTCAGGACTCATCGATGGATACGCCGATCCATTATCAGTGGAACTTCATGACCGGTTGGTCTGTATCGCAACCAATCACTGTGACTGATGGTTCTGGCAAAACATATATCTATCAAATTGGCTCTGTTCCGGATTCCAGCAATTCATTTCAGCTCCCTGCCGGTTCCTATTTGTTTCGTTTACCTGTTCTGACAGAAGATACATCCAAGCTATCCCACTCAGAACAAATATCTCTCGCGGTAAAAAACGGAGCCAAGGCTACGCGGATCGGGGCGAATGTAAAGACATACTCGCACATCACTTGGAGTAAAGAAAACGGAAGCTTTTACATTGGTTGGGGAAACGGAGCAAGCTCCCGATTGGTAGTAGTAACTGCCGATATGACGCAAGTCAACTATTTCTCGGTGCCAGATACAATCATTGCTTCACCCTATGTGCTAAAGGATGATCTAGCTGTGTTTGGAGCAATGAATGGTGTGATATATGCGATAAAGGGACTGAAATCCAATAAAGCCCAGGTAGGTAGGTATATTTTCGACACAGCATCAAACGCAGAAATAACCAGCCATATCACGGCTATTCCTGGAACAAACATGTTCGCAACCGGCTTAAACTACCGGAACAGCAGTAAGGCTGGGCGCTTCCGCCTATTCCAGATAAAAGACAATGGATTCGATCTTTTGGGGAACCCAAAAGCACCTACCGTACAACCACTTTGGCAAAATTACTATCAAACAAGTACCGGCCTAGCCACTGACGCTATCTACTACGGAAATAGATTTTATTTTTCGGATAAGGGTGGAACGCTTTATAGCTTGGCTGCCGCAAATGGCGGGCAAGTCTGGAAAGTTCACTATTCAAACGTGCCTACTTCCCTCGTAAATAACTCTCCAGCGCTCGATATTACGACCGGCAGACTATTTTTCCCGATCCGTCAACCTGGAGGAATCGTAGCTGTACGAGCAAGTGACGGAGCGTATCAGTGGTATGCCAAGCAAGGAATGGACAAGGTCGGCAAAAAGGTTGATGAAAATGTAGTTACAGGCAGACTCGTAGAGAATAACACTACTGTTTGGAGAACGAAAAGGGGAAGACGATCGTGTTTTACGGTGACGATGCTGGTCAGCTCATATTTCTGGATGGAGACGGAAATCGTGCTGAAATTGCGAAATCACCTGAAGGAAAAGTAGAATCATCCATCACAGTTGCCCGTGACGCATCTGTCCCGACAGATCGAAAGGACTGGAGCGTGCAAGGGAAAGGATTGGCCACAGAGTTAGTGGTAGACTCCAATTACCTGATTTTCGGGACCAACAACGGCGACCGCGGCACAACCTGGGCATACAGTATCGCTGGTGCAGATGACTTGGCGTTAGAATACGTGGCCAACCGGCCATCTGAGCCGCCTACACCAGGAGTTGAGGGTACATATGTGCAGCTCAAACTGAGCCATAATATGGCCATTACAGCCCCCTTTAAGACGAAGCTCAAATACACCTTTGACATGACAACTTATCAAGAGCAAGAAATCACCGTCTACCCGAAGGAAAGCTATCCGGATGGGCAACCCATTCAGGTGGCCACACCGTTTGCCGTTCCATCAAAGCCTTATCCATTTTGGGCAGAGGTAAACCAGGACGATAAATCTCCGCACGAAGAAAACCTGTATTTTGCAACTCAAAAATGCAGAGTTTGGCGGCCAATTTATGCAGAACACTGCCAACATCAATACAAAAGAATTTAGGAAGACTTCATGCTGGATAGAGCATGGCGCAGTCGGTAGCTTTCTCCGGTAAACGCCAGAATATGGGCGTGGTGGACGAGGCGATCCACAAGGGCTGCCGTCAATCGCGTATCTCCAAACACCGTATTCCACTGCCCAAACTCCAAATTCGACGTCACAATCACACTGTTTCTCTCATAGCAGGCCGAGATAACATGAAACAACAGCTCAGCCCCCGTTTGGTGAAAGGGAACAAACCCAACCTCGTCCAAAATCAACAACTCACAGTCTGCCAGTTCTTTTTGAAACCGCATCAGTGCCCCATTCGCGTGTTTTTCCTGCAAGAGCGCAACCAGATCGGGAACACGGAAGAATCGAACGGCATATCCCCTTCGGCACGCCTCTACGCCAAGCGCTGTTGCCAGATGGGTCTTCCCCGTGCCCACTTTTCCCAGCATCAGCACATTTTCCTTGCGCTCCAAAAAACGTAGGTCGATCAATCCCTCCTTTGTACATGTTTCCGGTAAGGTGACTGCCTCAAAAGCGTAATCTTCCAGTGTCTTCAGTTGGGGAAACGCGGCTTTCTTTATCAGTCGCTTCAGCTTTGTCTCCTCCCGCCGTTGAATCTCCATCCGCAAGACTCCCAGCAAGAAGCTCTCCCGATCTTCAAACGGCACCTGTTCATAGGTTTCCATCACATGCGCCAAATGCAAAGTTTTGCACACCTTTGCCAGCTCTTCTCTCATTCCACCCTCACCCCCAGGATCCGGTCGTACTCATCCAGTATGGGTATCTGCCCGTGAAGGGCAGGGGGTGTATGCGACTCTGAAAACGGTTCCGGGCGGAAAACAGGGTGTTTTATCGCGTAAAGGGCATGCTCCAAGGCAACAGCCAGATGCTCTTGCTGATGCGACAATTCTCCCAGTACTTGCCCGATTTCCTTCAACGTATAGGTGTCGAGCAATCGATGGAGCAGGCGAATTCGTGCTTTTCGTGCATTCATGTCTTCCACCGTCAAAAACGTTTGGAGCGCCTGAGGCATCATATTGGTAAAGGAAGAATACATCACCGCCCGCGGGCGTTTTTCATATCTCTTCAATACCGCCTTCCAATCTACTGGAATGACTTTCTCCGTATAGGGACGAGGCAATGTCACAATCGGGGTGTATGTCCCGTCTGCCGTTAACACCTCCAGCACATCCCACTTGACTTTCACCAAAACCGGCTGCATGGCCCGACACTGCGGCAACGGGAAGAGAGCCGCGTCAAACGACAGCTCAGCGTATTTGTTCAGGTGGCACGTCTCCAGCCGGAAAATCTCCAGCGGTGTCGTCGGCAGCGTCAGCAGCTTGCATTTTTCTTGCTTCCACAACTCGGCAATGGTTTGCTTTTTCACATAGTGAGGGCGCTGCATATCCGCACGGGCAGCTTCCGCCAAATACGTCT
The DNA here is from genome assembly GCF_029870785.1 of Brevibacillus sp. AY1. NCBI lineage: Bacteria > Bacillati > Bacillota > Bacilli > Caryophanales > Paenibacillaceae > Brevibacillus > Brevibacillus sp. AY1. The sequence goes on along the minus strand of NZ_JAFLPN010000060.1, from coordinate 7,098 downwards.
CCAGTTGTTCCGGCGTATCGATAACCGGTGGCGGAACACACCAGTTCCGGCGTCCATACCCCACTTTGTTTTCCACATGGCCTTTCTCATGGCCGCTGTATGGATTGCAAAACAGGGGCTCAAAGCGGTAATGGGCGCAGAAACGCCGAAACGCTTCCGTACACTCTCGTTTTCCGCCTTGCTGGATGGACACAACAGCAGCGGACAAGTTGTCAAACCAAATCTTGCGAGGAACCCCTCCCATTTGCTGAAATAGCCGCCCTAAGGCCTCCAGAAAGCATTCCGTGTTTTCTTTCGGAACCGGGAACACAAAGGCGGCATTGCTGTACGGAAACGACAGGGTCAATACTTTCCGCTCCACCAGTTCTCCCGACTTGACCACGTACACCGTCCCAAAGTCAGCCTGGGCTTCCCCGCCTGGATGCTCCAAACGCTCAAAATGTTCGGCTCGTTCGGCTGCCATGGCTTTCTTCCGTTTGGAGACATATTCGGATACCGTTCGCTGCCCGCCAGGGAAGCCGTACTCATCCCGTAACCGCTGAAACATGCGGACGGCTGTATGGCGTTGCTTGCGTGGAAGACGCTCATCATCCTCCAGCCATGTGTCAATAATCTCTAAGTACGGTCCCAACACCGGATGGCGGCCTTTTCGCTTGCATACCGGTTCATTCCAATCGTCGCGATCCGCATATTTCTTGGCGGTTCGCCAATTCACCTGGACACGTTCCGCAATTTCCTGAATCGAACACCCTTCGACTTCCCGCAAAAATCGGATATACTGTTGTTGTGGCACTTTCAACATTCCTCTCACTCCCTCAGATTCTAGCCAAATCCAAGGGTAGATTTTGTAGGGGGATGTTGGCAAGTGCCTTTTTCATGGCCTCAGAATTGCGGTGGAACTCTGCAGTTTTCCGCCGCAATTCTCTGCACTTTTATCCTGCCATAAACAGAAAACCATAAGAATAACGTGGTAAACGTGTTGATCACACCTCAAGCGCTCGACCTGAGTCTCATTCCCGATTCCTGGCGCTTGACGATTGCTACACCGCAGAAAAACGTAGCATTCGGTGTTTATGTGAAAGCACATATGGAACATATAGAAGGTGTTAAGTCACCGATTCAAACAAACGTAGTCTTGCGGATGGATGGACAAATCGAGGACGAAATCGAGATCGAAATCGCACCTGGCCAAACACTGGAAGTCGGGCCATTCTGGGTAAAATCGTCGCGCAGCGCCTCCACAATGAGCGCGGAGATCAATCCATACCGTACCCGACCAGGCTGGGAGCCTGATTGGGAAAACAACGTAATCAAAGAGCGTGTGCTATTCCGTGAAGGGCTAGACCTATATGTATCAAGCCTTTATCCAGATCAGAAAATCGTAACCGGTCAACTCATGCAAGTAGAAGCACAGGTTGGGAACGGTAAATTTTCGACCGATAGCGTCCAGAATGCCTTGGTGCGCTTCTACTTTGATGAAAAGCTGGTGGAGGAACGCCGTGTAGCCTTGGCTAGAACGGAAAGGCAGCGCCTAGTCTTTGAAATGAGGGCACCGAATACTCCAGGGAATCACATGATACGCGTCACAATCAACGAAGATTTTCTCTATTCGGAAATAACCTACACAAACAACGTGCTGAACGCTGGAATCGTTGTAAAAGAACCCGATTTGGTTCCGCCCACACCTTGCTCCGGAGAAAAGCCGAGTGGCCTTGTTCATGTAGAATGTGATCCGGACGGCAACTGCACCTACTACTACGAGTACCTGGATATGGAGATTATCGGCTGGGATCGCAAACCAGTAAGTGCTGGGACTGCCCTCGATTTTGCCGTAAAAACCGAATACTACACGGAATGGGGAGCGTTCAAAGACGTGCAGCGTGTGTATGCTGAGTTCTCTGCTCCTGCAGGTCAATCACCAAAAATAATAGAGCTAGTACCGGACAAGCGCCCTGGTAGCTCAGTTTCATCCAGCACCAACATATGGCGCTTCCCGAATGTATGGATGGAGGAATGGTCAGGGAAAGAGTTCTACGACCCCTATGATCCGGAAATCGATCCGCGCGAAAAGCTGCTAGATGGTGGCAAGAAATACTACACGCCTATGGATGCGCCAGCAGGAAAATTCCCGTTCAAGATCGTTGCGGAAAGAGCTGGTAAAAACAACCTGGAGCGTTGCACCTGGGAAGAAGCTGAAATCGTCGGGGACTTCCAAACCTTCACCAATAACGATCACTATGTCAGACGAGTTGTTCCTTTCTCGATGGATATGGCTTTCCCTTACGGCACAGCAAACACCTACTGGAATGGCCAAGAAAGTACTATTCTAGATCTTGCTGCCTGGTACGGTAAGCAAATGGTGGAACCAACAAAAGAAGATTATGAGAATTGGCCAGCCATTATCGAAAATCGGAAGTATGGTGGTGGCTGGATCGTGAACGACAATGACATGGATCTATATACCGACTTACTTGAAAAGTATCACAAGGAAACGGAGGATGACTAACGATGTTCCAACCAAAGGTAATCATGTTCACGGTTTTGCTTTATTTGCTGGCTATGCTTGGCATCGATTACGGAATGGCTAGCTTCTCCGAGCGTGAGATCAACGGATCACTGAAGTCTGTGCAGGGAGTCATGCACTACGCGGTCAACAAAGGCGACTACCGTATAAACAAGAATCTGAGCATGAACGAGAAGCGCTTCCTGGAAGGCTATCAGTTCCTGACAGAGCTTAACTCACGAAATAAGCTAACAGCCTATCGTTACAGCATCTACGACATCGGGCCACGACACGCTGCTGTCTCCGCGAACGCGTACTCCAACTCGTTTGTTATGGACTACTTTGCGGACAGTAAAGACAAGACAGTCGATCGCGGCGAAAACATGGTTTTTATTTGGGACGATCGCCGGTAAGTAGGTGTCCCGTGAAAATAAAGTTTTAGACTCAGAGGCGCGATTTAACGCGTTTTATGAGATTAAAAATCGCCAGACTTCCAAAAATAAGTATTAGACTGACAATAAAAATGAAACAGCGGCGGACCAAGACTTGAAAAATAAAGTCTTAGACTGCCGCTGTCTTTGTTCAACTAACGTATCCCGTTAGTTCAGGGGTACCGCCAACAAAGTGCGGATTTTGTACGCTAAGCAGTGATTGAAGGAAAAAAGGCCGGTTTCCTATACGCTAAGGATACCAGCATATTATTACAGTTTATCAATCTCGATATAGACGTCATGAAAATGAATGTGCTAATGTATGCGTTTCATCTAGCCAAATGAATGACTATTATGTATGAAAACAATAAAGGAGCGTTTGAGTTATGCATAATTTTCTCAAAGAACTCCGATCCATTAATGATATACATCATTTGGAAACCATGAGGGAAAAATTCGTATCCCACACGTTTGACATGAGTTTAGATTGGAATACCAGATTGATCATTTTCAAAAAAATTGAATCGATAATAAAACGAATGTCTGAACTGGAAACACATTAAAACCTACACCAAAACTAAGGTTCCTGCATATGCTGTACAACTGCATAACTCGAAACACAGAGGTGCCTTAGCAAGGAAATCCACATTCCTTGCTTTTTTTATGTTGAAAACTAAAGAATCCCCCAAATAAATATTCTCGGGGGATTCTCTGCTGTAGGGTTCAAACGCAATTATCGATGGAATTTCTGAAATAGGTACCTTAACGATACTTTATGTAATTATTTCCAATAGGTGAGTCGAATCATAAACATTTCCTTACCGGGAGCGCACCAACATTTTTAACGAAAATATTATACGCTAAGCGAATAGTGATCATGAAAATGCCGGTTTCTCCTACTCTAAGGATTAACCGGCTTCACTTTTTTCCCAGAACATGTTGATCAATAGACGTCACCGCGATTATCGATAGTCAATATGTAAACCATTTGTTCCGTATGATTGACTTCAAAAATCACCCTGTATGTACCCACTCGAAGGCGCATAAGCTTACCTCTACCCTTGAGAGGTTTTATATCGCCAACTGGTGGACGAACAATTAGACCAGTTAATGCTTTTCTAATGCGTTCTTGTATTACTCTTTCCTGTTTGGCAACAAATTTTACAGCATCACGGCTTAATGTCAGTTGGTAAGTTGAGCTCACGCATCGCTTCCTCCCATGACATAAATTCGGAGCTGCCTTTCAGTTGTCGTTCTTCTTCTTCGCTCAAAGGAACATCATCTGGTTGCATCAGTGCAATTTCGTCCCAGTCTGGTCGGTGACGTATAGAGAGGTACTTCAGATAGTCAAATGCTGATTGGTTAGCCTCGTCTGGAAGAAGCTCAATTAACTTTATTAATTCACGTTTGCTGATGGCCATGAAAACCCTCCTCCATGAAATGTCCGCTAATTGTTATTAGTGGACATGATGGATATATTAATTCAATCATTGATGTCCGCTAATGTTTCCGTTAAGATAAGATTATCATGTCCGCTAATGTAAGTCAAGAATTGAGGGGGTCTCAAGATGACAGGAAACGGGATTTCAGAACAAGGAGAAAAAGTCATTGCCGACTTTATACATATGCTCGAAACTGAGGAGGATTTGAAACCAAAAACAGTTAAAGAGTACGGTGGGGATCTGAAGCATTTCATCGGATGGTTTGAAAACGAACAAGTATCTGAAGAAATTATACCATTTCGTATCGAAGATGTAGCAACACCTACCATCACCAGATACCGCGATGTGATGCAAAAGGAAATGAAGCTGAAACCAGCCACGATTAACCGTAGGTTAATTACATTGAAACGTTTTTTTGAGTGGGCTTCAGCTCAAGGCTTAATTCGTCGCGATCCGTCTAAGCCGGTCAAGTTGGTACCAGAAGAAAAGGCAAGCCCACGGCAGATGACCGAAAGAGAAGAAGCAGCTCTCATTGCTGCGGTGGAGCATAGTGGATCGATTCGAGATCAAACGATCATTACTTTAATGCTGCATACGGGACTTCGAACTATGGAAATCTGTGATCTTGCTCCTTGTGATGTAATCATTGGAAAACGAAGTGGTCAGGTTACGGTTCGATCAGGAAAACGAAACAAGCAACGAGAAGTACCACTGAATGCAACCTGCCGGGCCATATTAGAAAAGTATATGGTGAACTTGTCTCCAGATAGTCTGTATCTATTCCCTTCAGAAAAAACAGGTGATCGATTAACTGAACGTGCTTTACGACATCTCATTCAAAAATACATGAAATTAGCTCGCTTAGAAGGATTAAGTGCTCACGATTTGCGCCATCGATTCGGCTATGTCATGGCCGACAACACCCCATTACATCGGTTAGCGCAAATTATGGGACACGACAGCTTAGACACAACAATGATCTACGTCAAAGCAACACAAGCTGATTTGCAATCCGAAGTAGAAAAAATAGCTTGGCAATAATCTGAAAGGATGAGCAGTTTATGCCGGTTAGAGGAAGAGAATTACTAACACCAGAGGAAAGAAATGAATTCATGAGGATTCGTCCAGACATGAGTGAATGGGAACTCGCTACTTACTATACCTTTTCAAAACATGACATAGAAATCATCAACAGGCACCGGAGAAATCATAATCGTTTAGGCTTTGCTGTTCAGTTATGTACTCTTCGGTATCCTGGTTGGTCATTGTCTGATTTGAAAGATATTCCTGAGACTGTCTTACGATACATAGCCAAGCAAATTGATGTTGATCCGGAAGTCTATCCTCTGTATGCTCAACGGGACCCGACCAGACGTGAACATCTTGAAGAGATCCGTCAGGACTATGGGTATCGTAATTTCTCTTCACGTGAATACCGTAGTTCATCCCAATTTTTATTACAACATGCGATGGAGAATGGAAATCCGACTCATTTGATTCGTACCCTCCTAAACGAACTACGAAAGAGAAAAATTATTCTTCCTGCCATGACAACAATTGAAAGGCTCGTCTGGGAAACCCGTCATCGAGCAGAGGAAAGGATTTTTAAACAGCTAACAAATTCCCTTTCTGCTTGGCAAAAGCTGAGATTAGACAGGCTGATCGATCCATTTGTAGAGAACGGAAAAACACTTCTAGCATGGCTTCGGGAGGTACCTGGCCAATCCTCGCCAGAAGCATTTCTAAAAGTGGTTGAGCGTCTGGAGTATATTCGGGGAATTGAATTATCGATAAGCACGGGTGAGATCCATCCTAACCGATTCATACAATTGTCCCGTTTGGGAGCAAGATACGAGCCACATTCATTCCGGCGATTTAACGAGACAAAAAGATACGCCATTCTAGTCGCCTACCTTTTGAATGTAAGTCAAGATTTAATCGATCAAGCGATTGAAATCCATGATCGGCAGATTATGATCTTGCAATCAAAGGGACGTAAAGCACAAGAAGAAATACAAAAACAAAATGGAAAGTCCGTCAATGAAAAGGTTATACATTATGCTGATTTAGGTGCAGCTCTGATCCGAGCTAGAAACGAGGGGCTTGATCCATTTGCAACCTTAGAGGCGGTTATGCCGTGGGAAAAGATAGTTGCTTCGGTTGAAGAAGCAAAGAAATTGGCGCGACCAATGGATTATGATTATTTAGATTTATTGGAGAATCGATTCTTTTATCTCCGAAAATATACACCTACTCTTCTACGAGCACTAGAATTTCGTTCTACTCAGTCAACCGAACCATTATTACGCGCATTAGATACCATTCGTGAAATGAATGATTCAGGGAAACGTAAGGTTCCAGATGGAGCACCGTTAGACTTTATCCCGAATCGTTGGCAAAAACATGTGTATGACGGGGACGGCTTAATTAATCGACATTATTATGAGATGGCTGCTCTTACAGAGCTGCGTAATCATATTCGTTCTGGAGATATTTCCGTTGTGGGAAGTAAGCAGCATAAGGATTTTGATGAATACCTGGTATCTAAACAAGAATGGGTTGATGCCCGTACCTCCGGTACCAGACTTGCTGTTAGCTTATCGTCAGAAGAATATATTCAGGAGAGATACGGAGCCTTATCTAAACGTCTGCAATGGGTATCAGATCATCTACATGAGCTGGAAGGGGTAAGTATTGATAAAGAAAAACTTCGTGTAGATCT
>NZ_JAFLPN010000006.1:0-167060 GCF_029870785.1 Brevibacillus sp. AY1 | reverse complement strand
GAACGTTTCCCAGTTTACAGAAGGTGCTTTTTTTATTCAAACCCCAAATTCATTCATTACAGGAATGGCTCCTTTTTTATCTTTACCATGAATCCTGAGAAGTCTTTCTCTTATACTCGTTTACTTTATTGTACACATATTGGTTTGAAGTAACTTTGAGTGAGTTTATTCTCGTAGCTTTCGCATCATAGTCTAAATCAATATAAGTGACTCTGTTGGCTCCGGTACTTTTTACCAGTGAACCATTCATGTAAAAATCGGACTCTACCCGAACCTTATTTCTATCTGCTCCTTCTCCTTCAGTATATGCCCATAAATATGCAGTTGTGGCTGTTCTATCATGAATATATGATCCATATCCTGAAAAGTTATAATCTTCACCTGTTCCAAGGATATCGTTTGCGTAAGCGCTTGATGATAACAAAGCAATTGATAGGGAAGCTGATATAACTGCTAATTTAGCTAGTTTCTTCATAAAGTCCTACTTATTTATTTTTTTGATATAATTTACATTTTAGTATATTTATATATTTATAAATTACAAAAAAGTTACAATTCGGAAAATAGTACTTTATTTTGAGTAGCAGGTAGTATTCACATTTTCACTTAACATTTAACACATCGCTCTTGCGTATTCTTAACTATTTGGTGGGCTGATACCGGTTTAACCTCCTCATAAATAGAGTCGTTCTCCCTTATTCTCGCATTTTCATATGATTCTTTTTCTTAAACGGCTTGTGATTGTGGGACGGGAAAAATCTATCGATAGAGCGTACGCTTGACTCTCCAGACTTTTCCCGTCCTGCTAGACAGTTAGGTTTAAGAATGTTTTTGAGTGCTTCATTGCCTCGCAATACTGTCACGATAAAACGGTTTTTTATGTTGCAGTGCAAAAGCCTTGCCGAATTCTACTGGTGATATGTCATACAAACTGCACTTCTTGATAGCTCTGAATTTCATTTCGTTGCAAACATTCTGTCCCCAAAAAACTGTGAAATGACTCAATACGAGCATTTTTATGCACATAGGCAAAAGTAGCCCTTGAATGTAAGGACAAAGCCACTTTCTATAAGCGACAAAAGGTGGAAGTAGAAAGTGCATTCGGTCACATCAAGGGCAATCGGTCGTTTCCGCCGCTTTTCCTTGCGTGGGCTCGACAAAATATATCGAGTTCGAAATTGTGGCAATAGCACATAACTTAATGAAAATCGCGGGCAACCGCCCAGCCATTTTCTTTGAACCAATAGGGACAAAAAAGAAGCTGGAGGGAAATGAAACGATTTTCTCCAGCTTCTTTATTTTTTTAGACAGTCTCTTGTGAATACTAAAACTCCTCTATCAATCTCCCACCTGATACAACCACCTCTCCTCTTTTGATCACGGTATGAACATGATTCACTCCGTATTGATACTGCAGGGTCATATAGTCGGGCACGTCAAAAATGGTGATGTCCGCCTGCTTGCCAGACTCGATGCTGCCGATCTGATCCGCGCAGCGGATGGCGTGTGCCGCATTGATGGTCGCTGCGGTCAGGACCTCCGCCGGGGTCATGCCCATTTTCAGGCAGCCCAGATTCATGATGAGCGGCATGGAGACGGTAGGCGAAGAACCCGGGTTGCAATCCGTGGAGATCGCGACTGCGACTCCGGCATCGATCATCTTGCGCCCACTCGCTGACTCTGCCATCAGGAAAAAGGCGGTTCCAGGCAACAGAACAGCTATGACGCCAGACTGTGCCATTCGCTCAATGCCGTGTTCCGATGCACGCAGCAGGTGATCAGTATCAAGCTCCGAGCTCATTAGCTTTATTTCTGGTACAGCCTCACCTGCTATCCTTGTCAACTAAAGCTAGTTCGCAGCGAAAATTGCGTTCATAAAATTACAAAATTAGTTGTTATTAGTTCTTGGGTAATGAGTGGTGAGCCTTTCGGCATTTTTCGTGACAATATTCTTGATGACATCATTCCCATATCCTAATAAAAATGCATTTTCGTCTATCCAATAACCAATTATAACTTTAGAGTCATCATTTAGATGAACCCTTAAGAAATATTTGTTACTGTTAATTGGAATGCCTTTAAAAATTTCATTGAACGGGACATAATCTTGTTGTAAGTATTCATCGATGAACTGTATCGTCTCTTCCATTGAAAAATCTACTGAAGGAGAGTTTTCAATCGGGTATTCTATTGAAATCTTCATAACTTTTCCTGTTATGTCATAAAAGTCACCTATTTTTTTTGCGTCCGGAATTTCAGATACTTCAAACAGTTCATCTCCCAATAAAAGCCTGAATTTCTCTGAGTATCCCTTTATTTTGTATATCGGGGTTCCAATCGGTGCCCAGGTTGCGTCACCATTTTCCATTCGATATCCAAGGCAAACATTTCCATTTACTTTGAACTGAACCTCACCGATCTTTTCTCCTCGCTCCAATAATTTTGTATCCGACTCATAGTTTTTTTTGTACCTGAGGTTATTCCACTTCAAGGCAGGATTATATTCATCTATCTTAAAGTCACAGTCACCAGTAAACTGAGCATTGGTGTGAAGTTCACTCTCTTCTTTGATGGTATCGATGGGGGGATAAGAAGATGTGATGTCCAATAACAGGAGAAATGTCAGGGGAATTATCGTGAATTTCATAATAACACCTCTTATTGATTCTTCATAAAAATAAATCAAAAGATCAAGGAAAAAAAAATCCGTTTGGGGAATATACCCATTCGGATTTAAATTTTTTAATCAGACAATACTTCATATTTCTCTACAACTTTCTCTTTTAACCTCTTAAAATGGTCAATATTTTCACCGAAGTAATCGACTTCACTCAAAGCCTCATAGTCTAAACTCCTTGTCACGTTTTTTCCATTTTTCTGAATGTTATTATTATATTTCCCCTGATACATTCCAGAAATTGCATAGCCTTCTTTATTTTTTACTGGTTTTAAAAATAGAGTATATGTCCCGTTTTCGTCCATCAGCTTGTAACCATCGATCGTTACATAATTATTGTCTTCGTCTATTATCGCTGGTTCATAAACTATAATTTTGTCCTGATTTTCAAGGTCACCTTTAAAAACATTGTGAATTTCAACGAGAGAATCTGACCGGAACAGTTTACCTTCTGTTATATTGGGATATACAGTTTCACGTTCGCCAGTAAACGATGCCTGCACGATTATCGGAGAAACTTTTTCAAGTTCTCTTAGATCATCATAAGGTATTACATGGCCAGGGTAGGAAATTATTTTTTCCTCATTATTAGCTTTTGCTGTAATTAAATTTGCGGTAAAAAACATTAAACCTAAGGATAAAACTAGAATGGTTGCATTGATAGAGAATCTATTCTTGACCATGCTATCAACACTCCTTAATATTTCCATTTTAAGTTACTAATATCTAGAGAGGTTGGGCTTGTAATAGTTAACTTTCCTGGTACCATTACTGAATTAACACCTTTAGGCTGATGTTCTAATGCATATGCATGGCCAATTTCATGTAAAACAGTCTTGTGCCTGTTAATAGAACTAAAATCTTCTCTCTCCATGTTATCTGGTAATAAAAATACTGCAGCCAATTCCCACCTTGAATTGTAACTCACTTTATTACAAGTAGAACCAGACCAATTACAAGGAATCATAATCCCAGGTAGTCCATCATAGGTTCCATCTTCGTCAGTGTCGACAATAAACAAGTCTGCATCTTCAAGCCAGGAAACTTCTTCAAATCCAAAGTTGACACCTGATATAGAGGAAAAATCAGAAAATGAATCATCGATATAATCACCGAATTGGTCCCATGTGTATGATGGTATATAATACTTCATGTTTTCTGTAACTGAAATATCCTTAAAACCACCATTGTAATAAAATGCATTAGCATCTTTCAACTCGCCCGCAGCAGAAGCTACACCACTTAATGCTAAAGTTAAAGAGAGAAACGAAATGATAGTAAAATATTTACTTTTTTTCATTTATATACCTCCTTTGCATTTAAACAAAATAATACATAAAAAAACAAAAAATGTAAATACAATCTCGTTTTTTCACACCTAAATATTCTAAATAGAATCTTACCTTTGATAATAAAGGCAGCGAGTACTTAGTTCCTTATTCGTCGACCTCTTGACTTTCTCTAGTACTGGAACTAGTCATTTCTAAATGGTTTGTTACTTTGAACTAGCCACCTCCTTATTCCCAACAGCCTGTAAGAATTGTTTCTTTCTTCTACTCCCTATTCGTTAATGATTCACGTACCTTTCAGTCTCAAAAGTCATTTTTCAATCTTGAGTCCCCACTTTAACAACAAATTCATGCCAAACATAAGCATCCCGACCCACTTTCGATAGTGAATCGGGATGTTTTATCACTCTTTTTTGGGATTCAGTAAATCGAGATTAACCTTTTGTGACAGCCTCTTGTGAATACTAAAACTCCTCTATCAACCTGCCATCCGACACGACTACCGTTCCTCTTTTGATCACGGTATGAACATGATTCACTCCGTATCGATACTGCAGGGTCATGTAGTCGGGCACTTCAAAAATGGTGATATCCGCCTGCTTGCCAGTCTCGATGCTGCCGATCCGATCCGCGCAACGGATGGCGTGTGCCGCATTGATGGTCGCTGCGGTCAGGACCTCCGCTGGGGTCATACCCATTTTCAGGCAGCCCAGATTCATGATGAGCGGCATGGAGACGGTAGGCGAAGAACCAGGGTTGCAATCCGTGGAGATCGCGACTGCGACTCCGGCATCGATCATCTTGCGGCCGTTCGCTGACTCTGCCATCAGGAAAAAGGCGGTTCCAGGCAGCAGAACAGCGATGACGCCAGACTGTGCCATCCGTTCAATACCATGTTCCGATGCCCGCAGCAGGTGATCAGCAGATACGGCCCCGATCTCTGCGGCAAGCTCCGCTCCCTCGTATGGTTCGATTTCATCTGCATGTATTTTGGGCAGGAGTCCGTACTCCTTGCCAGCTTCCAGAATGCGTCTGGACTGCTCTGGTGTAAATACCCCGCGCTCGCAGAAAACATCGTTGAATACGGCAAGTCCGCGGCGCGCTACTTCCGGGATCATCTCCCTGATCAACAGCTCCACAAAATCGTCTGGATGATCCCGATACTCGCGAGGAACTGCATGTGCACCCATAAAGGTACTGACGATATCGACCGGATGCTCCTCGTGAAGCCGCTTTGCTACCTCCAGCTGCTTGAGTTCTACGTCTAGTGTCATGCCATAGCCGCTTTTGGCTTCCACCGTTGTAACCCCGTGCAGGAGGAACTGATCGAGCCGCTTTTTGCTTTCCGCAAACAGCTGATCGTGAGTAGCCACTCGGGTAGCCGAGGTCGTCGCGTGGATTCCACCACCGTTGTTCATGATCTCCATGTAAGTAGCGCCGTGGAGTCGCATGTTGAACTCATTCTGCCTGCTTCCGGCATGCACCAGATGCGTATGCGGATCGATCAAGCCGGGTGTGACCAGCTTGCCTGTAGCATCAATGATTCTTGCTTCATCCCGACGTGACCCGAATATCGCTTCGAGCTCCTCGTCTTTACCGACGTGAACGATCTTCCCGTCTTCCAGCCAGACACTGCCATTCTCGATGAAGGAGAGCTGATTCATTCCTGCACCCGTGACAGGTGCCTGTGAGGTTCCCGCCAAGGTGACGAGCTGGCTAGCGTGGCGAATCCATAACGGCTGATGCTTCATCGCGCGTCTACTCCTTTATCATGGGAATGTGGACACCTTTTTCCTTGGCAGTGCGTCTAGCCAGCTCGTAGCCAGCATCTGTATGACGGACGATACCCATGCCCGGATCAGTCGTCAGCACTCGTTCCAAACGGCGTGCCGCTTCTTCCGTACCGTCTGCTACGATGACCATCCCCGCGTGCAAGGAATACCCCATGCCGACTCCTCCACCGTGATGCACCGATACCCAGCTCGCTCCACCGACTGCATTGACCAGCGCGTTTAAGATTGGCCAGTCAGCCACCGCGTCACTTCCGTCCATCATGGCTTCTGTTTCCCGATTGGGGGAAGCGACCGATCCAGAGTCCAGATGATCGCGTCCTATCACGATCGGGGCTTTCAGTTCGCCTCTGGCCACCATCTCATTGATGATGTGACCAAAGCGGGCGCGTTCACCGTATCCCAGCCAGCAGATACGAGAAGGCAGACCTTGAAACTGAATGCGCTCCTGAGCCATGCGAATCCAGTTGCACAAATGGGTGTTCGTGGCGAATTCCCGCAAAATCACTTCATCGGTCTTGTAGATGTCTTCCGGATCACCCGATAGCGCTACCCAGCGAAACGGTCCCTTGCCCTCGCAAAATTGCGGACGAATATAGGCAGGAACAAATCCCGGAAAGCGGAAGGCATCCTCTACCCCTTCATCCTTTGCCACCTGTCGAATGTTGTTCCCGTAGTCAAAGGTCACTGCTCCGCGCGCCTGCATCGCCAGCATGGCGAGAACGTGCTCGGCAATACTCGCTTTCGCTCGGACTTCATAGCTTTTCGGATCACGGAGACGAAGCTCCTGCGCGTCGGATAAAGACATGCCTGTCGGGATATAGCCATTTAATGGATCGTGAGCGGAGGTTTGGTCCGTCAGCACATCCGGGATAAAGCCGCGATTCAGCATCTCACGCAGCACTTCTGGTGCATTGCCCACCAGCCCGATCGAGACGCCTTTTTTGGCAAGCTTCATCTCCTGTGCAATGGTAAGAGCCTCATCCAGACTGCTCGTCATCACATCCAGGTACTTTGTATCCAATCTGCGCTGAATACGGGCCGGATCTACTTCAATATTGATGCTTACACCGCCGTTGAGCGAAACCGCCAAGGGTTGGGCGGCACCCATGCCTCCCAAGCCAGCCGTCACGGTAATCGTCCCAGCCAACGTTCCTTCAAAATGCTGCCGCGCACACTCGGCGAAGGTTTCATACGTGCCTTGCACAATGCCCTGGCTGCCGATATAGATCCAGCTTCCCGCTGTCATCTGTCCGTACATCATCAGCCCTTTTTTGTCCAGCTCGTGGAAATGCTCCCAGTTTGCCCATGCCGGTACCAGATTGGAGTTGGCTAACAGAATGCGTGGAGCATCTGTATGCGTCCGAAAAACAGCGACTGGCTTGCCCGATTGGATCAGCAGCGTCTCGTCGCTATCCAGCTGCTTCAATGTCTCCACAATCGCCTCAAAGCATTCCCAGTTGCGAGCTGCTTTGCCGATCCCGCCATAGACGACCAGATCTTCTGTCCGTTCCGCTACCTGCGGGTTCAGGTTGTTCAGCAGCATCCGCAAAGCTGCTTCCTGTACCCATCCCTTGGTATGGAGCTGTGCACCCGAATATTGCTGAATCAACTGTTCAATCGTCTGCGTAGTCGCCATTATTTCCCACCTGCTTTTCTTCAAGGTTCTTTTGTTCAGTATAAAAATGGGTGGAAAACAAAAAAAGGCACCAGGCTTTTGATTTGGTGCCCCTACTATCGGTTTGTTTTTGCCTATTCGCTGGGAAAAGCTACAAATAGGTATTTTTTTTCGATTCTACTCCTTTCTTTTGATTGCGATACATCCGCGGGGTTGTTCCCAGCTTTTCCTTGAACACTTTGCTGAAGTAGTTGGCATTGGCAAAGCCGCTTCGCTCCGCTACCTCATGAATACTCAAAGACGTTTCGGCAATCAGTTGCTCTGCTTCCTTCAGTCGCATGTTCGTCAGCAGCTGCCGAAACGTAATGCCCAGACTGCTGCTGACCAGTGTGCTGAAATAGGCGGGACTCCGATCCACATAGCCTGCGACATCCTCCAGACGTAGGGAGGAATCTGAGAATCTCCCCTCCATAAAGCGAAGAGCCAGCTCGATCACATCGACACCCGCTGCACCACGCTGCCTTTGCACGACATCCATGAGCTTGTAGATAAATAACAGCAGCTCTTGAATGATGCGATAAAGAATCGGCGCGTACAGGATGATCTCAAAGACCCGATGGTAGTCCTCCTCCACATTCGTACCGTCCAAGCCATGCGACTTCATATAGCGTCTGACCTGTGCCAAGATGCTGGTCAGCCGAATGCGAAGCAGGCCCGGCTCTGGAAAAGGCCCTTTTTGAAAGGAAAATTGCGTATACATCCACTGCTTTAATCCATCTCTGTCTCCCTCGTGCAGCATATCTACCCATGCACGCTGTTCGGCGGGAGTCAAGAACGGGTCTATCGTTTTCCAATTGATCACATTTTCTGCGACGGATACTTGCCGATATCCTGTGAAGAAGCGGATTTGCAATGCCTGACTCGCATCCTGATATTTTTCGCTCAAGCTTTTTTGCTGATCCTGCGCCTCGTAGACGACGAGAAACAGCGGGGAGTCATGCTTCGCCTCCCACTCGATCAAGATTCTTCTCGCCAGCTGCTGCATGGACGCAAGTGATTCTTTTCCCTGCTGTGTGTCGAAAACCCCGACGATGACATCTGCCAGAGGCAGCAGCACGGGTTTTTGACGAAACGGGAACTCCTGTAAAAAGGTGAGCAGCGCAGGATGATGTCTGGTCTCCTCCAGTTGCGCCAGCAAAAGGGTTTGCTCTCTGTGGTTCTGCGAATCAGGAACAAAGAGCTCGCGATACGTCACCCCTTCTCCCTCTGACCAACTGCCCGCTACACGTACATCTCGCCCCCCGTTTCGAGCCTCGACAATCTCCTGAGAGCATCGGGTCAGGACACGTCTGATCACCTCAGGTGTTTGCGGCTTCAGCCATAGGTCACGTGCGCGCAGCTCGATCGCAAGCATCGCTTTCTCGAACGTAGCCTCTGCCGTCATCACCAGAACAATGGGACGAAACTGCTCGACTAACAGCTTGAGTCGCTCCCAGTTGCTTCTAGCTACCATGTCCAGCTCGATACAGATGACATCTGGCACATGGTCTTCCAGCACCTGAAAGACGTCCTCCATCGTTCCTGCCTTGTATACATGATCGTAGGGAATTTGCCAACTGTTGAGCAGCCAGCTGATCCCGGAGCGTTCGTTGGGGTCGCGATCGGCAATCATGATGCTCGGCATGTACATCCCCTCTTTTATCACAGAATATTCTGACGCTACCACGTAAAGGAAGATGTCCCCAGCAGGGACATCTCTCGCTTCATTCATTTAGAGGAAAATGGATTCTCAATCATGGAACCCATGATGTGTTCGAGCGGAATAAAGCCAAGCTCTCGGGAATCCGTGCTGTCATTGCGATTATCGCCCATGACAAAGACGTGGTTGTCAGGAACCGTCAAGATTTCGTCTGACACGTACTCCATTTTTTCCTTGATGTACGGTTCTTCTAAAGCTACGCCATTGCGAAATACCTGATGATCTTTAAATTCCAGCACATCTCCAGGCTTTCCGATCACTCTCTTGATGTACATGGATTTGTCCTCTTTTTGACCCAGAACCATGCGCACCAAAGGATGGCCGGTCATATCATCCATCAGGGTTCGATCTCTTTTCACGCGGCTATCAATCACAACGATGTCGCCGTATTCAGGCAAATAGGAAAAGGTATGCGATAGTTTGGACACAAAAACGCGCTGCTCATCCTGCAAAGTTGGACTCATCGATTGTCCATCGACCTTGTACGGTTGAAAGACGAAAATTCCCAAAGCCAAGGCCAGTACGATGGCAAAGCCAATCGAACGAACCCATCCGAAAATCTCTTTCACGTTTAAACGTCACTCCTTCCTCCGAATACATCCTGTCAGTTGCTATCATACCACAAACATCGTCCAAACCAAAAAAGGGGAGAAGGCTCCGCGAGGCGATCTAAAAAAAAGATCAAAACCCGTGTTCACGATGATCATCTCTTTTTTAAAATCCCTAATTACTCGGTCCAAGGACCAACGTCCTCCCTGTATCTTTCTGCCAACCGCTGGTAGAAAATGCAGTCAAGCACGGTCTCCTTCGTCAGTCCAAAGGCGGCACAGTCCTTATTCGGATTGCGCGGCAGAACGATTTTACACTCATTGAGGTACACGATGATGGAAAAGGAATGGAGCAGGAGGTAGTCAATCAATTGCTGAGTCCAACAAGAAAGGGAAAAGGCGGTATCGTTTTGACCCGATGGAAGCTGATAAGCGTTACGTCTAGCTGACATCGATACAGTACAACAACCGTTTGGCTTCCAGATGAAAACCATACTGATCCAGTCTGTTGTACAGGAGCTGCATCACTTCCGAATGATTGAAATACTGCGATTGACAATCTCGTATGAATGCCAGCAGGGTTTCCATCTCCGCATCATGAACAAAGGCTTTTAAATCGTTCAAATTCACATCAGACAAATCTATTCTTCGCCATGGATGAGGGATGTACACCTTCGTCTCTTCCCTTTCCCCCAACGGAACAATCCCCAAACCGTCTGCTGTTTTCAAGACTCTATCTGTTTTGCGCTGGGCCTGCAGCTCCTGAACATACGCAAATCCGTCCTCAATCGGTTCGAGGTTGAAAGCCTTCACTGCTTCTTCCCGGACTATCGCTCTTTGGCGATCCCATTTTTCACGGTCAAAATGTTCGGAGGCTTGTGCGTCGTCTTGGCTTTGGAGATAATGCATATACTCCTCTTTCGACTCAAAATCTAGCAGCAGCAAACCTTCATGACCGAAGAAATGAAGCCTAAAAAAGTCGCGGATACCGTCATAGCCCGTACCTGCAAACATGATCGAATCTACTGGTGAACAGCGATATCCGCCGTTATCGTTTTCATTGAACGTTAAGTAGAAGCCCGTGGGAGTATCTAGATAAGGGACTTCAGGTGCAATGTCTTTCTCCCACTGGATGATGCTTTGTAATAGATCCGGTATCACCGTGTTACCTAACATCCGCATTCCCCTATTCTCGTATTCCACTTATCGCTTGCCCCTATGATAACCCGTATTCCTTGATTTTCCGAAAAAGGGTTGCCCTGCTGATCCCAAGCCATTCAGCCGCGTCCTCCTTGCGTCCCCTAGTCTGTTCTACTTGACTCAAAGCCTGTTGAATGGCCGCTCGCTCCAGCTCCTTGAGGTTGAGCGGGAGGTTCATATCCGACGTGCTTGTCCTGCCTGAAACCTCCACCCGTTCCCGCTTTTCTCGCAGTTCTAGCGGCAGGCTTTTGGTCTCAATCAACGCCGATGTCTCCATATTGACAGCGTATTCGATCGCGTTTGCCAGCTCTCGGACATTTCCAGGCCAGTCATAATGAAAGAGAATGGCTTGCGTTTCTTGTGAGAACCCGATAACGTTTTTGCCCAATCTTTGAGAGCAGCGCTGCAGACAGTCATTTGCGATGATCAAAATGTCTTCGCGTCGCTCCTTTAAGGATGGGAGGAAGATCGGAATTACATAGAGACGGTAGAACAAGTCCATGCGAAATGCTCCTTGCTCTACACGACTCCGCAAATCATGATGGGTGGCCGCGATGATCCGGGCTTTCAGCGGGATGGTTCTGCCTGTCGACCCTACCCGCATGATTTCTCTCTCCTGTAGAACGCGGAGGAGCTTACCTTGCACGTGCAGCGGCATGTCACCAATCTCATCCAGAAAAATAGTCCCCCTACTCGCTGCTTCCAGAAGTCCGATTTTTCCTCCCCTGCGGGCACCCGTAAAAGAGCCATCTTCGTAGCCGAACAACTCACTTTCGAGCAAATGCTCCGGGATGGCCGCACAATTGATCGAGACAAAAGGCAGATTGCGACGCTGGCTTTCCTGATGAACAGCCTTGGCAAACAGCTCCTTGCCAGTTCCACTCTCCCCATACAGCAACACCGTAGACTCGCTGTCCGCGACACGCCTAGCCACTTCTTTTGCCTGCGCAATGGCGGGACTATTGCCCACGATGCGAGAAAAGGCATCCTGTCGTTCGAAGCCACCTACCTGTCGAGCTATCTCAACCACTTCCCGGACATCATCGATCGTGATGACCCATTCTCTCGTAGTCCCTTCCAGTTGAATGGGCTTGATCGCAAACAAGAATTCCTTTTCCTCTTCCCCCACCGCAAGCATGACTTTTTTCGGCGTGATCCCGGAGCTGTCGACCTTGCGTATCGCTGTGATCCATTCTTTCGCTCTTGCACTGCCTTCCGTTGCGAATGTTTGCAGCTGCAAGTACTGTCTGGCACGTTGATTGGCTTGTACGATCCGGTCTGACTGATCCACGATCAACATGGCCTTGTCCAGCTCATCCATCAGCACGCGCAGCTTTTCCAGTGTCAGCTGCTGCTCTACGTACATCAGATGTTCCTTCAGCTTGCTTGCGATCAGCTCCGCAATCTTTTGCAGAAAGTTGAGAATGGAGTCCACATCTGTAAACAAACGCTCGCGCTGTGATGGATCAAAAGCCAGTAGTCCGATGACCCCCACATTTTTCCCATCCATCTGGATCGGGCAGCAAATCTCTCCCGTCTCGGCACAGTTTCCATAGTGCATGCAAGGTTTGCAGCGATCATCTTCCCCAGGGTGCGTGATGACCACCGGCTGTCCAGCGAACAGAGAGGATCGGTACACGTGATCCTCCCCTGCCATCGTCCGCAAGACACCTGGTTGTGTCTGACCTGTTCCAGCTATGCGCAACAAATGATGATCAGCGATCTCCACTTCCACACGTAATACGGAAGCAACTGCTTCGGCAATCTGCTGGACGCTCTCCTGAATTTCGCGCAAAGGCATATGGATTCCCCTCTCCGCTTGCTTTGTCTCCATTATACCTTGCGAGGCAAGAGAGCGATGACAATCCCTGGCGTTATCCGCAGAAATCACAGATCGTCTCGACCAGGATGTGAGCCATGTCCACGAGGCTGTCTGCTTCCACATATTCAACCGCTGCGTGCAAGCCTACTCCGACAGGCCCGAAGAGCAAGGTGGGAATGCCCGCTCCCTGTAGCAATGCTGAATCAGCCCAACCGGAAAAGCCGGAAATCTCCGGTGAACGCTGCATTTTTCGTTCGAAAGCCGCGTGCATCGCGCGAAAAATCGGCTCATCCGTCGATACCTCGAACGGCTCGCGCCAGAAGAAGAGCTCTGCTTCTGCGCGAAAGGACTCGTCTTCCTGCCGCAGTTTTTGCAAAATCGCTTGGATTTCCTGCTCCACCGCATGCTGTGTTTCTCCAGGGATGGTTCTACGCTCCCACTCCAGACGACAATAGTCCGGGTACGTAGACAGCTCCGTCCCGCCCTGAATCAGGGAAGCGTGGACGGATGCCGCGCCTACGATCGGGTGCTTGCTTGTGCCAAGGTTCTCTGATAGTCGCTCAAGCTCCTGTAGGACCCTGCCTGCCCGTACGATGGCGTCTACTCCTTCAGCCGGTCGGCTGCCGTGCGCCGCTTTTCCTTCTACCTCGCAGCGGACCCAGCCAAAGCCTTTGTGCACGATGCCGATCGCCAAATCTGTCGGCTCACAAACAATCGCAGCATCAGCACGGTACTCTTTCACCAGCTCTTCTGTGCCGATGCTCTTGTATTCTTCATCCGCCACAAACGCCAGGATCACGTCGCCAGCCAAAGTCATTTGCGCCTTGCTGATTGCCTCCACCGCCGCAATCATCGCACCAAGGCTTCCTTTCATATCGAGACTTCCGCGTCCGTAAATGTTTCCATCCTGATAGGTCGGCTCAAACGGGGGGATCTCCATCCGCTTGGCACTGACGGTATCCATGTGTCCGTTCAGCATAAGGGATTTGCCGCCACCACTTCCACGCAATACGGCTATGACATTGACCGCTGTCTCATTGATTGGCTGCATGTTGACTTCCAGACCGCTCGCTACCAGACGTTCACGAATAAAGCGCGCGATCTGGCGTTCCCCATGACCATCCGCATCGAGATAGGGATTGACCGAATCGATGCGGACCAGCTCCTGGACCAGACTGACGATTGCATCACGCTCAATCAACATGTTCATTCCTCCAACGCTCCTCTCACCTGTGCAGGTGTAGATTTGTCCGAATAGGCGCTGTGCATGACAATCCGCTCGTACGTTTCGCGATCCGTATCGCCCTCTGTGCTGAAGCAAAGCACGACGGAATGATCATCCAGCTTCAGCTGTTTTCGCAGATGTGCCAGCTCTTCCTTTTGCATAATCGCTGCGAGAAGTCCGATCCCGACTGCACCGCTCTCTCCGCTGACAACCGCCGCATCTTCATCTGTTGGTGATGCCAGCAGTCGCATGCCATTGGCTGCGATGTCATCCGGACAGCTGACAAATGCATCTGCATAATCCCGCAAGATCTGCCATGCCATCGGATTGGGCTCCCCACAAGCAAGCCCTGCCATGATCGTCTGTAGCTCCCCGGTCGCCACCTGAGCCTGCCCGTCTCCAGCCGCTGCTGATAGATACATGCAGTTCGCCGCATGAGGCTCTACGATCACCGTGATGAGATCATTCCCTTGATCAGCCTGGACAAAATGTCCAAGTACCGCTGCTGCCATCGATCCCACACCAGCCTGCAGGAACAGATGCGTCGGTTTGCATGAAGGAGCCTGATCAGCCAATTGCTCGATCGCCTCGGCCGCCATCGTCGTGTATCCCTGCATGATCCACTGCGGAATCGTCGTATACCCTTCCCACGCCGTATCCTGTATTACCTGCCAGCCTCGCTCCTCGGCCATTTGATTGGATAGCCGGACGGCCTCATCGTAGTTTCCGTTGATCACATGGGCATGAGCACCTGTCTGCCGAATCGCTTCTACCCTTTGAACAGCTGTCCCCTTCGGCAGCAAGACGACCGCCTTTTGCCCCAATCGAGAAGCCGCCCAGGCGACGGCCCTCCCGTGATTGCCATCGGTTGCCGTAACGAAGGTGATCTCTCCGAGCTGACGACGAATCTCTGCTGAGCGTAGCGATTCAAAATCGACTTCTTCGACGGAGCGGCCCAATCGTTCACAGATATAGCGAGCCATCGCATAGGAAGCTCCCAGAACCTTAAAAGCATTCAGACCAAAGCGATGAGACTCGTCCTTTACGTATAGCTGGCGAATCCCGCATTTGCTGGCTAAACCCGGCAGACTGACGAGTGGAGTGGGCTGATAGTTCGGAAAGGATTTATGGAAGGCTTTTGCTGACAGACTGGCTTGTGTAGACAAATATTTGGGCAACGAATGACCCTCTCTGGATAATGGCTTGCGACTCATCCTGTTCATAGCTACGCGAATTTCTTTGTGAACCATATCCGACATACACTTTCATCCTCCTAGCTTTTTTGTATCCATCTTTTTACGTACTGCCAAATAAGATAAAGCAAGGAATGTGCCAGTCTTTCGCTGATGCTGGACGCGAGGGTAATTGGCTCACTATCTGGATGAGTATCGATTTGAGATAAAAAAGTATCAAAAAGAGATTGCTTGTATCAATTCGATACTAACAATCTCGTCAGTTCGTTGCTGGCTTTGATACACGCTAATTGTACACTTCGTTCAAATAGCTCGCTACGATAACGAGTGGTGCATTGTAATCAATGGCGTATTCATTCGTCGCATATGAACGATGATCATCTACATAGCTGAGCGCCCCCTGCCGTTTCGGTGCAATGCCGTCATTGGCATGTGAATTGGGACCGCCGACCAGAAGTCCGGGAATGAGAATTCCACTGGCAACCGTGTAACGATGATGAGGCTCGACAGGCGAAAACATGCCCATGCCAGTGACAAATGACTGAGAAAGTGCGTTGCTTCCCAATACCCAGTCCAATTGTCGGATGATCGCGTGAATGTAGGCGGGCTTTGGTTCCAGCTTGTGCGCTGACGCCAGATGTACGCCATATCCAAGCGTGTTCTTGGCAGAAGCCCAATCGAAGTCATCCGCTTTGTTCAAAATCGTCCCGTAAGCCCTCTGCTCGATTGTAGCTGCCACCCGATCCGCATGCTGGATCAGGCGCTGGCGCATCAGTGCAGGCAGCTCCCAATCCGACTGATCATTCAGAGCCAGCGTCAGAATGGTCATAGCTGAAGTGTTTTGCCAATAGGCGGGGAACATTTTCTTCGGACGCAATTCCAACACGCTGTAATGCTCCTCTACATACTTGCGAAACAATGGCAGACTCGTCGTTACATACAGCTCAGCTGCTGCCCAGACACGCGATTGACTATCGCTTTTGCTGCGGTAGGCCTGATCTTTGCCAGGAACCAGTATCTCTTCGTTCCCTTCCAGAAACCGCCATGCTTGCATCGAAGCATTCAGCAGAATCTTGGCGTAATCTGCGTCATAAGCTTGATACACGCGTGCAGCTCTTGCCATCGCCGCTGCATAAATCGCCGTATCCGGCGTCGCGATCGGCTCTACATACTGAATCTCCTGATCCTCCTCCGGTCTGATCATGCCAGGAAACTCTGCTGTTTTGACACTGTGGTAAACAGCCCCGTCCTCTCTTTGCATCTTCCTCATCCAATCCAGCTCTACCCGGATGACTGCCAGCACGTCTGGCTCATCCCTCTTTTCACGATGCAAGGAGAGCGAGGAATGCTTCAGCGTGCCCGGGGTCAGCTCTTGCAGCAGCAGCAGCGAAGCGACAGTCATTCCGGCATTGGGCATGTACTTGCCGTAATCCCCGGCATCATGCCAACCACCTGTCACATCTCGCACTCCCCCTCCATCCGCGGATAGAATGGCAGGCAGTGTATGGCACGCCTCGTGATTGACGTGTGAGATGGGATCGTCAATTGCAACCCCGCAACGCTGTAGTTCATAGGAGCGCATCGCCATTCTGAAGATGCTTTCAAAGACGTTGTCTGAAATCTGAAAGGGAGCACTTCCCAGTCCGTTGGATAAATGAATCTGATACGTTCCAGGCTTTTGAAATGTTGAAAAATCCAGCTGGTACACCGGCTTCCCCGTCTGTCCATCCTGAGGTCCGCTTTTTGGCACCCCTCTGTACACAACCCGA
Source organism: Brevibacillus sp. AY1 (assembly GCF_029870785.1). NCBI lineage: Bacteria > Bacillati > Bacillota > Bacilli > Caryophanales > Paenibacillaceae > Brevibacillus > Brevibacillus sp. AY1. Next base: position 150,170 of record NZ_JAFLPN010000006.1, on the reverse strand, counting down.
TGATCCGCGAGATCGACGAGGGTAAATTCTGAAGCTGGCAGCGTAGTTGAAGCCATTTTGATGGCATCTGGCGCATAGCCCACCTGATTGACACTGATCTCTCTGGTCACTGGCAGCGGTGCGACCATCGGAGGAGGCTCCTGCCTCTGCCCCTGGATCAGGAAAAGTCCGGCTATAATCAAGGCAAGCAGCAGGAGAAGCCATCTCCATCGCAGGAGATGCACCATCCCCTTTACCATGGCTGAATCTTCCTGTAGACGTGCTCCATTTTTTTACCGAACGATTCCCAGGTGTGTTCCTTGGCAAAATCATAGCCAGCACACCCCATGCGCGCTCGTTCCTCCGGCTGCTGATAGAGCACTTCGATCGCTGCTGCCATATCGGAGGTCACCTGCTCAGGAGATGTGACAGGGATCTTGATTCCCGCCGTGGTTGGCACAAAATCACGTACACCGTGATGATCCAGCACAATCACGGGCAAGCCATAGGCCATCGCCTCCAGCACCTGTGCCCCGAAGGAATCACGCAAGCTGGTAAAGAGAAAGACGTCGCTCGTCAAATAATGCTGCTTGACCTGCTCCCAGGGAAGCTGCCCATGAAACTCCACTCGATCCTCGACCTCGTATTGCTGTATCCACTTCTCAACGTGGCTCTCCAGCTGTCCTCCTCCTACGATACAGAGCTTGATCGAAAGCTCGGGGTTCACCTTTGCCACAGCCTCCAGGGCGATTTGCAAAGCTTTGCGCGGCATGAGACGACCGACCCAGAGCAATTTCAGACTTGTATCCGCCTTTCTTTGCGGGAGGTTGTCCGGAAAAAAATCATGTGGCAGCGAAGTATCGAGAAACAAGGAGAGATTTTTCCCGCCCATGCGCCGGGCGATTGCCAGCGTATCCTGATTGGTCGCAAGCGTCGCGCTGGCATGACGGATCGTTCCGCGCAGGACGGGATTCCACGCTGCCATTTTGCATCGAAACAAAGATCGCGCAGCTTCCTGTCTCCACTCCCCGCCAAAATACTGTTTAAACGCTTCCGGAGCGGTCTGTCCGCCACCTACTGGACCAAATACCATCGGCTTTCCAAGACGCCACAGCCAGGAGCCTCCCTGCAGGCTTCCCAACGTGATGTGATGAATGATGTCAAATGATACTTCCTTCTCTAATCGCTTGGCCGTTCGGTAAGCCTGATACTGCCAATAAAAATAATTGAGAAAATAGCCCGAATTCCCTTTTATCACCTTGCGAATCTGTGGAAAGTCGTCCACGATGACGAAGTGCAAATGAGGCAGCGACTCTCTTGACAGCCTTTCCTCGATCGCCCTGCGTCCCTCCGGTCTGGTCAGGATCCACACTTCATTTCCTTGACGTGCCAGCTCTATCGCACAATTCCATCCAAAGCCAGGCTCCGAGCCGCGATCCGGCTCACAGGCAAAAGCAGACAGCAGTATTTTCATTGCTTTTCCTGCCCTCCAATCCGATGTCTTTTTGCGAAAAATCAAACAATCGCTGATACAAGCATGCTCTCATTTTCATAGGATGGAGAGAGCAAAAGTTCACGTGCTAACAAGGAGGTTTTGGACAATCACATGAAAAATAACATTTTGGTGACCTCGCCGATAGATCGCTCATTTTTCGGGATTCAAATTCAGGATGTTCGCAATATGCGTCCTCTTGGATTTGGCACGATGCGCGTAGGTACCACCTGGCGTCAGATCGAACGAGAAAAGGGGAAGTTTACTTTTGGCGAAATCGATCAGTATGTCGCCTTTGCACAGCAACAAAATTTGGATGTCATCATGCAGTTGGGTCAGCCCCCGAACTGGGCAACTGGCGGAATTTCATCTTCCCCGTACGGCAATCTGTTCAACAGCATTCCGCCTTACAACATCCAGGATTGGCGAAATTATGTGACGGCATTGGGACAAAAGTACAAAGGAAAAATTCGCTACTACGAGGTGTGGAATGAGCCGAATCTGAGCGGCTTTTACTCCGGCAGCCTGGCCAAGCTGGTGGAATTGACGATGGAGGCAAATAAAGTACTGAAAGCCATTGATCCGCAAATCCAGATCATCAGCCCCACCTACACGACCGAGAATGGCGTTGCCGGTATGGGAGATTTTTTACGTGCAGGAGGAAAAAACTGGATAGATATCGTCGGAATTCATCTCTATGGCTATCCGAAACCGCCAGAAGACATGCTCACTCTCGCCAATCAATACCGACAGGTCGTCACGCAAGCAGGTGTTGGTCATCTCCCTGTCTGGAATACGGAAAGCAGCTGGAACAGCTACTATTACAAAGGAGTCCTGTACGGAAGCGATGAAAACGATTACTCCATCCAAATGCCTGACGATTTGGCTATTTCCTACATTCACCGCATGTTTTTGTGCAACTGGATCGCTGGAATGGAGCGCGCTGTGTTTTACGGAATGGATCAGCCTTGGTCGCGCATTCGCTTGTTAGACCTGAAAAATCTCCCGAATGTCGCCGTCACTGGCCAGGCTTATCAGCGAATAGTGGACTGGCTGACCGGTGCATCCATGCATCAGTACTCGTTTTCCTCCAAAGGGTTACACACGATTTCGCTCCTGTACGCGGATGGGCGCTCCGGCTATGTGCTCTGGACCGATGATGACCGTACGGCGACGATCCAACTCTCACCAGAGCTTGCCCTCAGTCAGATGCAAACTGCGGACGGAAAGCAAGTCCCTGCAACAGAAACTGTGACGATCACCTCCATGCCCCTCTACCTGAAGAAATACGATGATCATCTGACCCTTCCCGAGATTGTTCCCAATAGTGAAACCCAAACAGAATTGCTCTACAATGGCGATTTTTCCATGCGAATGTCAGACAATTCCTTTCCACTTGGCTGGTCGACAGGCAATTTGAGCGTGAGCAAATATGCAGGGGCAGACGCTCCACCCAATCAGACGACGATCACCCTCACACCTGCCGCCCAATACGATCAGATGGTTCAACGACTGCGAAAGCCACTGGCGAAAGGCAGCCTGTACAAAATGTCGATTACCTACAAGCTGCCCTCTTCACCAATAACGGGCAAATGGACGATGGGACTGGACGTTAGCGCAATGGGGACACCTCTGATAGAGAAGGCCTTTATGCCACTCCCTGCCCAGGATGCCTTTCAAACCAGAGAAATCACCTTTTACTACGGCTATGAAGACCCCGATCCGTCTCCCGACCTGCGAATTTCCATCGTGAATATGGCGCCAACCGGACAAAAGCAGCCGCTGTATATCACCCGTATTTCGCTGACGAAAATCAGCGAGAGCGGGAACATCGATCCACACACCTACAACCTGATCTACTCACCGGTCAAACCCATGTCCGGTTCCTTCTCTGTCCATGATCAGATCCATTTTACGGATGCCAATCTGATCGCAACAGAGGGGATGGGCTGGGTCTGCGTTTCCTCGGGAACCTACGGCACACTGAGTGGAGTGAGCGGGACCTTGACCAGCGGCAGCCACATTCTCGTCGTCAGTCGTGCCAATTCCCTGCACGTCGGTGATTATGTGAAGGTGGGCAATGATACCAACGTGTATCTGGTATCCTACCAGCAGAACGGGACTCGTTATGAACTGGGAAGTGTGGCGAGAAGCTCCCAACAAAATCAAAGCGTCTCCTACGTACCTCCTGTCTTTATTCCGCTGGCAAAGACTGCTCAAGCGGCACTGCCCGCACCTGCTACCCAAACCGCCGGACGCAGCCCCTACGTGTACCAAAATACACAATCGTATCCGGTAGACATCATGGTCGCCAAAGGAAACGTCTCCCTCTTGGAATGGAGTCGAAATGGAACGACTTGGTATGATACAGGATTGACCAGAGGAATGGTCACGTTGTCCGCAGGAGATCGAATTCGTATCACGTATTCCTCCGCCCCGCAGATAACGGTCGTCCCTCGCTAGCAAATGAGCGCCTCCCAGGCGCTTTTTTTGTATGATCTGAAAGTATATCCGCCCTAATGGGCTAAAGGATTAACGGAAACTACAGCTTGCTTGCTAGCCTGCCTAGCCAAAAGACTCTTCACGAACCTGCTGATCGGGAAACAAGACAGGGATATTGCGCACCCCTACAGCCTGGGCAAACAGGGAGAGCAGGTAGAGCGGATTCAGGTACAGGTAGCGCCTCCACAGCCTTTTGGGCTCTTGAATGAGCCGAAACAGCCATTCCAGACCGCTGCGTTGCATCCACGCTGGAGCCTGTGGCAAGTGTCCGGCGTGAAAATCAAACGCCGCTCCTACAGCCAGCAAGGGCATCTGGAGCTGGTTGCGGTATTCATACACCCAGGTTTCCTGACGCGGGCAGCCAAGTCCGACAAACACGATCCTGGCTCCACTCTCCTGGATCTCGTGGATGACCTCCTGCTTCTCTGCTGGAGACAGCCTGCGAAAACGAGACGGAGATGCCCCTGCGATACACAGCTCCGGGAATCGTTGCGACAGCTTGAACGACAACGTGCGTATCGTCTCAGAAGTACTTCCGTAAAGGTAGACGGGAATCTTCCTGGCCGCAGTGGCCTGCATGACGCGCAAGGTCAGCTCTGGACCATATACACGATCCGGCAAACGAATCTGATGCAGGATGCGCAGTCCCCATCTTACAGGCTGACCATCTGGCACCAGGAGATCGAGACCGTTTAATCTTCTACGCTGTATCTCATCCAATGCACCCGTCATCACACCGTGCACGGCAAGTGCCGAGACACCAAAAGCTCTTCCCTCTTGTGCATGTGCGATGATCTCTTCTACGGCATACTCGTAATCCACCGCCGATATTTGGACGCCCAACACGGAATGTTTGCCTTGATTGATCATCGCGCCAAGCTCCATCGTTCCCTGTTTTGCTCATGAATCTCTTCCATGATCATGGAGATGGAATAGCTGATGCGCCACTCCGGATAATGGTCCATCAGCTTTTGGATGTCGCTTACGTACCAGATATGATCACCGGCCCTGTGCTGATCACGGTATTGATAATCCACTGTCCGGCCGGTAATCTTTTCCGTCAGCTTGATCGCTTCGAGCATGGAGATATTGGAATAGATGCCGCCACCGAGGTTGTACACCTCTCCCGGATTAGGCGGTCGGGTAAACACAGCGTCGATTGCTCCGATGACGTCCTTGGCGTGGATCACATCGCGCACCTGCTTGCCTTTGTAGCCCAGAATCGTATAAGCCGTCCCGGTCATTGCACATTTCATCAGATAGTTGATAAACCCGTGCAAGGGTACACCAGCCTGCCTGGAGCCGCTCAATACTCCGCCTCGAAAGCAGACTGTCCGAAGCCCGAAGTATCGTCCATACTCCTGAACCAAGATATCGGCAGCCAGCTTGGAAGCTCCGAAAAGAGAGTGCATATTCTGATCGACACTCATATCCTCTTTGATTCCCAGGTGATACGGGTGCGACTCCTCCACTTCCCACCTTGTTGCTTTTTCCACCAGCGGCAATCGGTTGGGTGCGTCACCGTATACTTTGTTGGTCGAGGTAAAGACAAAGACCGCATCCGGACAATGGCTTCTCGCCGCTTCCAGAAGATGCAGGGTGCCATTGGCATTCACCGTGAAATCCATGATCGGATGACTTGCGGCCCAATCATGCGAAGGCTGGGCGGCTGTATGAATGATCAGGGAAATCGCTTGGCCGAAACGGGCGAAGATCCGATCCAGCTCCTCGCCATCGCGTATATCTACGTCATGGTGTTCATAGCTATGTCCGAATTCCTGGATCAGCTGCGTACGATTCCATAGCGTCGATCCTTCTTCTCCAAAAAAGGTCTGCCGCATATTGTTGTCAATTCCTACCACATGATAGCCTCTAGCCGCGTAAAAGGCTGCTGCTTCCGAGCCGATCAAGCCCGCCGATCCTGTGACGACTACGACTGCCATATATTCTCTCCCCTATCTGCCGCCGCTCTGTTCGGATAGGCGGCGTCCATTGCCTGACAAATTCCTTGGGCAAACCGCTCAGCCATTTCTTCGATCGTGTAAGTCAGGCTGGCTCGAGCACACCCTTGCTGTAATGTCATGAGGCGTTGATCATCGGTCAAAAGCTCAATGACCTTTTCAGCATAGCCCTCTACATCTTCCGGATCTTCCAGCATGACACCATTTTCCTGATCCCGCAGATATTCGATCTCCGGACTGTGATAAGGGACATTGGTGGTGACGAGGGGAACACCAAGCGCAAAGGTATCGAGGACGGCCAGCCCCACGAGACCGGGCATGAGAAACAGCTTGGAAATCATAAAGTACGGGACTTTTTCCTCTTCAAATTTCGGTCCGACATAATGGATCCAGCCATGGCGGCTGGCCGCCTCTTTGATCCGTCCATCCTCAACACCTGCTCCAATAAAGATCATGTGAAATTCCGGGACAGCCTTGCGAATCCGCTCACACGCCTCCAAGAGAAAAGGCAGCCTTTTTTCCGGATACATTCCGCCCGTATACAGCCCTATATGATCACTTGAGATGCCCAGCGACCGCTTAAACGCCATAAGCTTTTCCCGGGACCACGTTTCTTTTGCCTGAACGAGCTGACGCGTATCGATAGCGTTTTGCACAGCGGTGATCCTCTCTGCTGGAAAGCCCAGCTCCTTTACCACTTTGGCACTCCGCTCATTGTAGGAAAACCACCAGAACACCCGGCGAGACATCCACGCCTTTACCCATTCCCCTAACCTGCTGGCGTTGTGATCCTGAAAATTGCGGCCATGCCCCCAAAAAGCCATTTTTCTTCTGCCAAAAAAGCTTTGAAGCATGAGCCAGTAATTCAACAACAGCTTGCTTGCTTGTTCCACAATCACCAAATCCGTATCTTTCAACAGGCGTGTGCAGGGCTGCCAGTACAGCTCTCTTGACCCCAATCGAAAAATGCTGTTCTTGATCTTGTGCGCCCAGGGCAGCTCGATCGAATCTTTTTTGCTCGCCTCCGAATGGCCCGGCTGTCCGTAGATCAGGACAAATTCGATTCCCAGCTCTTCTAAACGACTCTTCAGCAATTCGTAAAAACGGCGCCGATACTGAGGGAGCGACTTGTATACAATGGCTACGCGGGGACGTCTTTTTGGCTTCTTCAAGTCGTTTCCTCCTTCCGCTTGCGAACTCCCCGTCCTCTTCCCTTTTGCAGTACCCGGTAGCTGTAATACAGTCCTCCTCGCAATGTTTCCTTGCAGAGATCTTTGAGCAGTTTCGGAAAAGGCAGAGGGTTGATCGGCATCTGCAAGGTCTCCGGCCACATTTCCCGGATCATCTCCCGGTACAGCTCATTTCGCAAACCATAGCTATGCTTGACGGACAGCACGGTGATCAGCAGCTTGCGATTATTGAATGGGCTGAATTCATCTATGGCAATATCTTGTTCAGATACATAAATTGCGCCCCAATTCCCGGAAATTTGTTCCCACTCAAACAGCGTCAGCGGATTGATGTCCCATTTTTCCTTTGCATCTCTGATCCCCTTCGACCAATGCTCGAAGCTATCTATGACATAAGGCTGTTTGCCCAGCCTGGCATGCTTGGCCAGAAAACTGCCCGTTACTTCTCGTTTCGGATGATAATCGTAGTACGCTTCTCGAGCGATTTCGCTATGATTGCCTGTGATGTTCACCTTGCCCTGGGAACGCAAAAAGTGCTGATAGATGATGCTCGATTTGGCCAAATCCCGCATTTGGGTGTTTTGCTTGTTCAAGCTGACAAAGCTCCCATCCAATTGCTCGATGGACGGCAGAACGTGAAAAGGAAGGCCGAGACGTGCGAGCAATCTGGACGGTATGGTGACGTCCGTCGAGTCTTTCTTCAATCCGGGATGCAAGGAAATGTAATAGAACACATGGCTGCTCACATGGCGGCTTGCAGCCAATAAGATGCGGCTGTCCCATCCCGCGGTGACGGGCAGCATCACTTCGGAGCGGTTGGCTATGGCCTTCATCGAGCCGATGAGCATGTTACTCGCTTGCTGAACGGCCTCACGCAAGGCAATGGGTTGCAGTCTGGCTCTGGGCCAGTAGCGTGCTGTTTTCCCACTGTGCAAATCCAGATAGTGATTGGGAGTCAGATGCTTGATTCCGCAATAAGGCGAGCCATCCCCAGGCCAAAAATTTTCAGAATGATGATACTGGGGTGAGTGCAGAAACGTCTGCAGGTCCTCATTCTCATCAAGTTCAATTCCGAGATGATCTGCGAGTGTGCTCGCCTGAGACGCACACCACATGCCTTCTGGCTGAACCGTATAAAACACCTGTCGCATGCCGCACGCATCATGAAAAAGCTTAAGCTGCTTCCCGTCCTTGTAAAGAATGATCCAGCGCCCCCCGCAGTGATCCATGCCTTGCAGCAATTGTTCAAAGGACGAGCATTGCTGATGGATGTCCTGCAAGATCTCTTCGTTGGACCAGTCAGGATGCTCCGGATCGATCAGATACCCGAGCAGGATCAACTGGCTGTTTTGTCGGAAGGATTGGGTAATTTGCAAGTCTGGGTGGACAGAGAGGAACAATCGATCATCGAGTGGCAGGTGAACCCAGTCATCCCGTTCGAAAATTCGGGAACCGATTATAAATTGACGGCGAAAAACGAGCCGTTCCGTATTGGGGATCATCACGTAGACTCCTTTGGATTCGCTTGGACAAATCTGTTCAGGAGATTGGCTGTTACCCCTTGGGTGATCTCACTTACCGTCCCCCGTTCATCTTCCCAGGGATTGGCCAAACCAAAGCACCAATAAATCGTCCCTGCATCAAAGACGAGCGAATTCGTCCAGTAGCGATAAATAGTCGTATGTGCCACTGCCTTTTCTCCCTGCGTATTGATCAGGGGGGAGGCAGCAATTATTTCCAGATTGGCGGGTGTAAAAATATCATCGGCCACGGTGTCGTACTCCCAACCAACCAATCCTTTCACCATATCTCCCTGCTTGACGTTGAGACCTTCAAATAGCCAATGCTTCGGGTTGTCGATAATCCAGTCATGCGGATGATCGACGATTCCTTCATACATTTGACCCAAAACCTGACTTTCCGGTTCGTCGATATTCCGCCATTCGGTGCTCATCAGTTTGCGCTGAAGAACAGGATCTTCCTCTATCGCTCTGTATTTATAGCAGGTCTGAATGCGCGGCTCCGCTTTTTCCCCAGAGGGCCCATCTAAGCGAATTTGCCAGTACAGGTCGTTTGCACCGAAAAATGCCAGGTTGACCCCCATATCTCGCAATCGCTCCACATACTGTCTCATTTGACGTGAGTAATACTCATCGTGTCCAATGGAAACAAAGCCTTTGGGTATCCATTTAACCCGTCCCAGATGGGTGTCCATATTCGTCACATAACCGATGTCATAGCCCTTGGATTCCAGCCAGTAAACAGTGGGGTACTCCAGATACAAATCTCCTGAGCCGTAGTATTGTTCGTACGGGCGGTTGTAGGAAATGACGACAGCCGTATTCTTGGGATCATCGTCATACTCGATGTATGCGCCTGTCTGATCGTCGTAATGCCCGTAGTACCCGTACCCTCCCCAAGCGCTGTAGGCATGCCAGGTCGTCACGGAAGACTGAACCATCAGATCATGCTCGTATGTCTCATCGCGCACCAAGAACGGAATATAGTTTTGAAATCCTTCTTCTTCCGTCAGTCTGACGATGTAGTAGCCTGTCACCCAATCCTCCTGGATCGTCAGTTCGAAAGATTGCTTCCAGTTCAGATCCAATAGCTTTGTCTTCGGATCTGGTTCAGGCAGGCCGTTTCTCCCAGACTGCTTGGACCACCATCCCTGTGCTTGCCCGATCAGGCCTGTCTTGGAGAAGACAAGCCTCGCTCCCTTGCCTTGGTAATAGCCCAACCGAAAAACTTCCAGCTTGTACCTGTGCCCGCTCGTCTTCGTGCTGATATGCAGTCCCAGCTTCTCCCCTGCTACCACACTCGTCACGGATGCGTAACCCTGAATTTCTCCTGCAGCCGGCCTGGTGACCTTCCAGTCTGCATGACCGGGCTTTGCATTTTCCTCTGCTATGAAAGATTTTCTGGGGTACTTTTTGCGTTCAGGCATGGCAAAAGCAGGTGCCGCTGTCGCCAGCATCCACTTTTTATGAAGCACCGGGATATTTCCCAGTGTCAGCAGGACCCCCGAAAGCATCGTATACTTCAAAAACGCCCGCCTTGTAATCCGATCTTTTTCTTCGTTCATTGGCCGATCACACCGACTGGGGAGATCGGTTGCTCCGACACACCCATTCCCTCATAATGAATGTTCGCCTTTTGAATTTCAGTCGGGTTCAAAAAGTTGCGTGTATCCAGTACATAAGGCTGACGCATCAGACTAGCGAGCTGATGCCAATCGATTTCCTGATACTCCTGCCAATGTGTCAGCAGCAATACGGCGTCAGCCAGGCGCCCTGTCTGAATGGGATCATGACAGTACTCGATCGGGAAATCAGGGTTCAAAGCACGGAACATGCTCATTCCCTGGGGATCATGCACCCGGACCAGCGCCCCCCGCTCGAGCAGCTTTTCTATGATGAATGAAGCCTGCGTTTTTCGCGCATCATCTGTGTTCGGCTTAAACGAGAGTCCCAAAATGCCGATTCGTTTGCCGTTGAGGGATTTCAACCGTCGAATCAGCTTTTCCACCACATGCATGTGCATCCGTTCATTGGAAGCGACAGCAGCCTTGACCACCATCAATTCACTCCCGTACTTTTCACTGGTTGAGAGGATTTCGGCTGTATCCTTTGGAAAACAACTGCCGCTCCAGCCGCTGGATACCTGCAGAAACTTATGACCGATGCGGCTATCCATCCCCATGCCCGCAGCGATGTCCTGTACGTTGCCGCCGATCACCTCGCACAATCGGGCTACCTCGTTGATATAGCTGATTTTTACTGCCAGAAACGCATTCGATGCGTACTTGATCAGCTCCGCACTCTTGGTATCCGTCTCAAAATAGTTCGCCCGGGGTGCGTTCAGATCATACTGAAACGCGAAGTGTGGAGTGAGACGCTCGTACCCTTCCCTCGCGACGAGATTCTGGTACAGCTGCCTCATCTGCTTCAAGCCCTGTGGATGAACACTCCCAATCACGATGCGATCCGGAAAAAAAACATCCTCCAACGCATAGCCTTCTCGCAAAAACTCCGGATTGCTGACGACGGTAAAATGAGTTTCGGCAGTCAGCCCCGACGCTTCAGCCAGTATCGCAGTGACCAGGTCTGCCGTTCCGACCGGCACCGTCGATTTCATGGCAATCACGGTAAAACGGTCTGACGACAAGTGCTTCCCGATCTGTTTGGCAGTCGCTTTGATATAGCGCAGATCAGCAGACCCGTCTGCGCCTGACGGTGTTCCCACTGCGATGAAGATGATCTCTGCATCCGCCACTGGATCGTACGAGTTAGTCGCAAACAGGCTTTTTCCGATCAGCTCCGGTACCAGAGTATCCATTCCTGGCTCGAAGATCGGACTCTCTCCCCGATTCAACCGATCCATTTTATCCGGGTCAATATCGACTACCGTTGTCTGGTGACCGTTCGCTGCCAACGCGGTTCCCGTCACACTACCGACATATCCTGCTCCGATGCAAACGACCTTCATACCGTTTTCCCCCTCTACACTCACGACTGGACGCGTTCTATCATCTGCCCTCTGTACGCTTTGATCGTACGGCGAAGCCCTTCCTCCAGATTTACATGCGGCTGCCAATCTAGCAGATTTTTCGCTTTCTCAATAACGGGGCGCCGCACCTTGGGATCATCTTGCGGCAGTGGATGGAAAGTGATGGTGCTGCGCGATTCGCACATGCGCTTCACCATGACGGCCACATCCAGGATTTGATATTCGCTGGGATTTCCGATGTTGATGATCTCTCCGGTCGCCTCCTGTCTATCCATCATGAGCTGCAGTGCGCGAATATTGTCATCGACATAGCAGAAAGAACGCGTCTGCTTTCCGTCTCCATACACGGTGATATCTGCTCCCGTCAATGCCTGCGTGACAAAGTTGGAGATGACGCGTCCATCGTCGTTGCGCAATCCCGCTGAGTACGTATTGAAAATCCTCGCCACCTTTACCTGGACGCCAAAGCGTTGAAAATACTCGTAGCAGAGCACTTCGCCTAGACGCTTTGCCTCATCGTAGCAAGCCCTCGGCCCCCATGTGTTGACATTGCCGCAATACTCCTCGGGCTGTGGATGCATGACAGGATCTCCATACGCTTCACTCGTGCTCGCATACAGCAGCTTGGCGTTGTTCATACGCGCCAGTTCCAGCATGTGCTGGGTGCCGATGGTATTGACAGAGATCGTAGCAAAGGGTTCATGCTGATAAAATTTCGGTGATGCAGGAGACGCGAGATGATAAATCTCCGAGACATCCATGAGCAAGTCGAGTTGGAGAACAGCAGGATCGGATACGTCAAATCGACAAAATTGAAAGCTCGGATGATGACTCGCCGACTCTATATTTTGCATGCGACCAGTGGACAGGTTATCCAGTCCGATTACGTGCTTCCCCTGTTCCAGCAGTGTTTTCAACAGATGGGAACCCAGGAACCCAGCCACACCTGTTATCAGCGTTTTCATAAACAGCTCCTCCTGCCCCTATGAAAGCAAACATCCCATTTTTTATGCGCCATGCGTCTGTTTGTACTCCTCATAGCGCCTTCCAGCAAGGCCCATGACCATGCCCGCACCCAGACTGATTTGCTGGAGAGCCTTGTACAACCGAATTCTCCCCATCACAACGGCAGGTACGATGAGGATGGTCCCCATCGTGATGCGCACGAATCCCTTCAGAGCACGAAGCAGCAATTTTCGCGACGGCAGCTGGATGTCACGTTCGCACAGGGCATAGGTGTTCCCGGCGCGATAGGCTCTTTGCAGGATCCAGCCCAGCTTCAAGCGACTTTCTGGTACAGTCTCGTACACGACTGCCTCATCGGCCCAGATGATTTGATGGCCTTGTTTGCTGATTCGCAGAAAAAAATGTGTGTCTTCTCCGCCAGTCAAGGCGTAGCGCGGATCGAATCGGTTATCTTCACGAGCAAACACCTGCGTATGAATGAGTACATTTCCCGTTCTCGCCAACTCCATGTGGTAGCCTGTCGGGTGGCGGGATCGCTCGTAAAATCCACCCTTTACACTCCATACAGGTGCGGCACACCCGAATACCGGCAGGACTGGGCCTGTCACCACGTCCACCTGGTACGTGCGCTGCACAAGCATCAAAGCATCCAGCCATCTCGGATCAGGGACTTCGTCATCGTCGATGAAAGCCATGAAATCATACGTGTCCTTTGTGAGCTGGATCGCAGCGTTACGAGCATGGGATATGCCCCTTCGCGGTTCGTGAAATAACCTCAAGGTCCAGCGATAACCGTCTTGTAGCCTGGAGCAGATAACAGACGCACTCGACTCCGGATCATTGTCAATCACCAGCACGTGAATCTCAGGTGCGTGACTATGTGTGAAGTCCAGCTTTGCCAGGCTTGCCAACAGCTGCCGCAGCCCTTCTGGCCGTTTGTACGTCAGCACACAGATCGCTAGCTTCATCCCTCCACCCTCCTCGTCGTTCTGAGACGGCTCCGTACACGCCCTCTTTGCTCAGCTCTCTTTTTATGCGGAAGGGAGAATCCGAGCGTGATGAAGAGCGTCCAAAAAAAGCTGTTGTGATCTAGCAAGGTGGTCTCGGTCAGATTGCACAGCACGAGATAGATCAGATAGAGCAGCGGCCAGAGGTTTTCCCATCTGTGGGAGGATACATGGTAGCGCATCGCTTTGTATAAACGGCTCACGAAGCTAAATAGAATCAGACACAGCCCGATCAAGCCAACATCGAGAGCGGCATCCAGAAAACCGTTGTGGGAATTCGGCGGCTCCCACGTGGTAACCATCCAGACATACGCCGACTCCCCTTCCCAGCCCAGCCAAAATCCACTGTAGCCATATCCCAGCCAAGGGTGAACCTGAATCATTTCGAGCACGATGTCCCACAATCCAGTTCGTCCTGTCAGCGTTATGTCTCGCCCAAAATATCTGAGCAGGGCTTCCATATGAGGGAAAATGGCAAGACATAGCCCTATGAAGACGAGGCTAGCTGGCAGCCAGAATAAAATCCGGGCGTATGGATTCCATCGCAAGGTCGTGAGAAATGGAATGCATCCCATCGTGATCAACAAGACGATCATCGCCGTTTTTGATTCCGACATGGCAAGCATCAACACACTGAGCAGAAAGCCTCCCACGGTCAACCAACGTGGCCACTGCTTCATCAGGATCAGGAGGAAGAATACGATGGCTGCCAGGGACATGATCCTGCCCAACTGATTTTTGTGTGAAAAGATCCCTCTCCAGGCTGAGCTGCCCTGATACAGCATCGTCCCGAGCTCGGGAAACAGAATGGTGACAATCAAGCTGCATACCGCCCCCGCAAGCAGTGCCCATGCGATCAATTGAAACAACTCGCGCAGGCTGAATCTGGTTGCCAGATAGATGGCGAACAGATTGGTTCCTACAAAGGCGATGCTTCTGCGCATCGTAATCTCCGGCGCAGCTGACCAAAGAGACGAGAGTACTATCATCAGCAGAAGAACGAGCGTAAGTTTGTCCCTGGATATTATTTTCATCACGTGTTTTCGATGGATGTAGATCAGCACAGCTGCTATAACGTAGATCAGCTTCCAAATCGTCTGTAGCAAAGCATTGCCATCGGCCACGCTGTCCATTTGCCCGGCCTGAAAAAACGGAAAGAAGGCCTGCGCAAATAATAGGAGAGTGATGATGACATAGACCTGCTCAAAGCGTCTCCATCGCTGGGATGACTGCTCTTTCCTTTTTCGGGCCTCTACCCTCGTCTCAACGATCACTCCATTGTGCAAGCTTCGCCTCCTCATGGGTCAGCTGTCCCTCCATCCGCACCACTCGCTCCCGCCGCAGCAGATAGCCAATAATCAACCAGTAGCAGCAGCAGAGCATGATATCTCCCACAATGCTGACTACGATTGCCCCCTTCCAGGAATAGAGCGGCACGATGAGCATGTGCAGGACTGCCACAATGACGGCAACCATGACCTGAATGCTGGAGCGCCATCCCTGAAATCCGGCTCCTGTCAGGGCATCAGCGGCAAAGATATGAATTCCCTTAAACAAGGGAACAACAGCCATCCAGCGAATGGCCTCGACTGCGAACAGATAATCCTCTCCCAAAATCCAAGGCAGAATCGGTGCCATCAAGTAAAGGATCAGCCAGGCAATTGCCGCATAGATCAATGCGAACGGAATGAGTCGTTTGGCATACCCGACGCTGCGTGCGATCCCATTCTTCCCTTCCTGAAAAAAGCGGGAGAAGGATGCGCTCATCAAGGAGTAAATCGGCGTCAAGGCTACATCCACGATCCGACTGGCTGCTGCATAAATGCCAGCATGATCGGCTGAGCCATATCTCACCAGCATGGTTTTACCGATGTCGGAATAGACAACAAGCGAGGACATGCTGATTGAAAAATATGCTCCTTCTTTGACTTCTCTGATCAGCTTGCGGATGTTCATGACAGGCCTGCCCAATTCCTTGATCACCAGGATCAGTGCTGCGAGCATCATCACGAGTGTCGTCATCAGGTAAAGGAATCCCCATAATTCAATGTTTTGCTCGGTATTCATCCATGCGAGTGTAGCCGCACCCGACAGCCGCACTCCGCCCATCAGCATATTTAATTGTGCTGTGCGTTTTAATCGCTCGAAAGCTTGATACGATTGCCCGCTAATGTTAAACACGCGATAACAGATCAGATCAGACAAAGCGACCCAGAGAATCACCAGCGGATTGATCGTATCGGGAAGAAAGAGTCTGCCCAGCGTTACAGTGACGGCCGTCAGCACAATTCCCGAAATGAGTGTCATTAACAAGGCATTGCCCAGATACTCGCGAAAAACAGTCTTGTCGCGCGAGACGTTCATGACCAAAAGCTCTCCTCGTCCCAAACTGGAAAAGGGGGCCATGATCGCGACTAGTGTGACGACTCCCATGAATAATCCATAGCCGTGTGCTCCGAGGGTTCTCGCGATGATCACGAAGTATGCCATCTGCAGGACCAGCTTGACTCCTTCGCCCATCAGCATCCACAACGTATTGCGCATCAGCAGGCTGTTCCAATGCTGGCGCCATACAAGCAACTGTTCTTTCCAACTCATCCGCGCCTTCAGCATGTATTGCTCCGAACGACCACACGTATCGTCTGACAAATGATTTTGACATCTGTACAGAAGGAAATTTGCTGGATATAAGTAAAATCGTGCTGCAGATTTTCATGAATCGGCCTGTTTCGATCCGGGCTGATCTGCCAAAGACCCGTAATTCCCGGCTTTACCAGCCAACGCTGTTTTTCATGGAAGGTGTACACCTCTTCCACGATCATTTTTTGTTCGGGACGTGGACCGACAAAGCTCATTTCCCCTCGAAGAATATTCAGGAGCTGTGGCAATTCGTCCATGCTCGTCTTTCGGAGAATTCGCCCTACTCTCGTGATCCTTGGGTCGAGCTCAGTAGTCGGCGAAAATCCTTCTGTCGGCGCATGTGTGTACATCGTGCGAAACTTGTAGATGTTGAAGTCTTTACCGTTCTTGCCCACGCGAACCTGGCGAAAAAGCACACAGCCTGGAGAATCCAGGTAGATCAGTACAGCAAGCAGGAGAAAGAGCGGACTGAACAGGAGAAGCAGAATCGCAGCAAAAGTGAAATCGAGGATGCCTTTCAAGCAAGTCGCATAAAGGGAAGTGTTGACTCTGGGTCTAGTAACAGGGATATAGTCCATATGCTCATCATCCTACGGGTAGCTTCCAATGATTTTGCAAGTATTTGTCCTTCACTTGCGCCAGGTACAGTCCAAAATCCTTATTGAGTTCTTCATTTTTCATGGCAAATTCGACCGTTGCTTTCAAAAAACCAAACTTGCTGCCTACGTCATACAGCGTGCCTTCATAGCGGTAAGCCAACAAATCCTGCTCTCTGGCCAGGGTCTGCAGAGCATCTGTCAATTGGATTTCGCCTCCTACACCCGGCTCGATCTGCGCGAGAATCTCAAAAATGCGCGGGTCGAGGATATACCTGCCGATAATGGCCAGATTGGAAGGCGGCGTGCTTTGCGGCTTTTCGATCAGATTGTGGATCATGTCCAGACGCTCCCCGATTGCCACCCCGTCAATGACACCGTATTTACTCACGTCGTCCCAATCGACTGCTTCTACCGCGATGATGCTGTTCTGATGGTGATGGTATAGGTCCATCATCTGTTTCAAGCAAGGCACCTCGCTGTCGATCACCATGTCCCCCAGCAAAACCGCAAATGGCTCATCCCCGATGAATTTGCGGGCGCACCAGATGGCATGCCCCAACCCCAATGCTTCCTTTTGTCGGATGTAATGGATTTCGACCAGATTGGTGAGTCCTTCTACGATTTCGTACAAATCGTTTTTCGCGCGCTCCCTGAGATTGATTTCCAGCTCGTAATTTTTGTCAAAGTGATCCTCGATGGCTCGCTTGCTGCGCCCGGTGACAATGATGATGTCTTCGATACCAGAGTTTACAGCCTCTTCGACGATGTACTGAATCGTCGGCTTATCTACGATAGGAAGCATTTCCTTGGGCATCGCTTTTGTGGCTGGAAGGAACCGGGTACCCAGGCCTGCGGCAGGAATCACTGCCTTTTTGATCTGCTTCTTCATACCCTCACCTCATTCGTATCGTTACGTTCCAACGGTTCCCACTCATGTACGGGTCTTTGTTCCGGCATTGGTCCTAGCTTCGGCTCCGATTCCAGCTTCAGCTCAGCTATCGCCTCCTGCTTCGGCTCTGCCTGCTCCAGGCTCATTCGCTTTCTCCTCGGCTTCTTCCGGATCGCGGCTAGTGCTTCGACCCAGATCAGTACGCATACCATAAGCACCAGTCCCAGTACAAAAGCCAGTGACATATTGAGCAGCGGTTTGGGAAAGACGGGTTCCATGCCAGCTTCGTACTCTGCCTCGTCGACGATCATGACGTTGTCGACATTCATAAACAGGTTGATATTTTGTGAAAATGAACGGGAGACTTCGTTTGCGATTTGGATAGCTAGAAGGGGGTCATGGTCGGTGTAGGTAACGGTGATAATGAACGAGATGTTTGAGGTTTCGACTTCCAATTGCTCCAGCAGTTCTTCCGGGGTACGGGATAATTCCAGCTTGCGGATCACATCCTGTGCCATTCGTCGGGTTTGAATCAGGCTGCTGTAGGTCTTTATCAGTTGCTGGTTGCTCAAGATACTGTTGTAAAGATCCTGTCTGTCCAAATCCTGCGGTTTGACAAGCATCGTGGTAGTAGCAGAATAAGTGGGCGTCAGTACAAAGTAGCTCAGGTAACCAGCTCCCATCACGCACAGCAAAGGTATCAGGACCATCAGAATCCAGCGCCTGCGCATGGCCTGAAGAACCAGCAGGACAAACTCTACATTCATGTGTAAAAGGACTCCTTTTTCATTCGTTTCATGCAAATCACCTCTTGCGAACGTTATGATTGCCCCATTTTTCCCGACAGGCAACACGGCACAGGTAGTCCAATTTCCCTAAACTTTAGTGCCAGTATATGTACAAAGCTTCGGGATATATGTCATGTTCCCAGAAGTGTCGAACCCTTTTTTTCTTGCAGGTCCGCAGCCTCGGAAACCGGTTTTTTCAAAAACTGCTCGATTTCCTCCTTGAGTCTTTTTCGCTCCTGATCCGTGACGAGGTAATAATAGATTCCGCCTATCATTCCGCCTTCTCCACGGATGCTTAATACCTCAAGCTCCTCCAGCGCACTTTTGTAATCCAGCATCAGCTCCTGCATATCGGTGAGCGCGAGGTTGGTCTTGATACTGTTTCCGACATTGGCCAGTATGGTGTCCAGTTTGCCTACGGTACTCACCTGCTTTCCCTTGCTCATCAGCTCCCGGATAATCTGCTGCTGCCTTTTGTTGCGGCCAAAATCCCCTTCCGGATCCTCATAGCGCATTCGCGCATAGGCGAGTGCCTTGTTTCCATCCATCGAGATGCTTCCTTTGGGAAAATGATAGCCTTCATAGTCAAACGCAAACGCATTCTCTACCGTGACGCCGCCAAGCGTGTCGACGATAGCGGAAAAGCCCTCCATCTCTACTTTTACGTAATAGTCGATAGGGATGTCCAAAAAGTGTTCTACCGTTCGAACCGTCGAGGGGATGCCACCCGCACTGTATGCGTGATTGATCTTGTCCTCCTTGCCGTTGGATATGATCGTGGTGCGGGTATCACGCGGGATGCTGAACATGAGCGTCTCATGCTTTTCAGGATGGACAGCTAGAAAAATCAGGGTGTCGGTTCGACCTGGATCAGCTCCCCTTTTGTCTACTCCAAACAACAGCATCGTAAGTGGGCGTTTTGGTTCCTTTGGCACGACTTCTGGAGTCACGGTCAACTCCATGTCTTCCTTTTTTTCGCTGACCTGTACAGGGTGCGCAGGGGGTGGCAAGGGTTCATAAATGATAGAAGCCGTCTCGCGAACATTCTGCCACAGCTGATAAAAAGAAAAGGCGATTACACTCGTGCCGACCAGCGCAATGGCTATCGTGATTTGCCAGAATCGTCGCTTCATCCCCATGCATCTCCTGGTCCATGCTCATGAGCATTCTAATTAGTCCCAACCCGGTGTCAAATCAATCCCAAATCAGTCCCATTACCAAGGTATTACCCTTTAGCGCTTTTCTTTCCCCAAAAATACAAAACCCCCTCTTCTCGCAAAAGAAAAGGGGGCGTATCGATCTAATCCGTAGGTCTCTTTAGGAAATGGGATCCAGATCCGGATTGTAGCGCTTCACGTATTCAAATATTTCATTACCGCGCAGTAACGTACAGGTAAAAACCTCCTGTTTTTCACCGAGATGGGCTAAAAGCTGCTCCGTCCCTTTGTCGATGCGACGAATAGCCGCTTCCGGCAATGTAAGCACGTGCGGGACCAGGAGCTGCAAGTACCATTTGCCTTCCTCTTCCTCTGAAACATCGATCTCCAGCTCCATATCGTTCGAGTCGAATGCATACAGATGGTTGAACAGCTGTTCCCGCGTTCCAGAATCCAAAGAAGAGATATCTGCATGACTCACGCTCAAATAATATTCTTCGTTAAACAATACGACCTGCTCATTGATTACCTTGTACTTTTTAATCAGGGGATTCACTTCCATGTTGGGCCTCCTCACAGGTTGCTTGGCATTGTGTATAGCATACTATCTTTCCGAACTTTCACGCAACTTCTGCGCTGCACAACGATACGCAAAGGCTTTTTCAGGCAGAGAAAAAAGGCCCTGCCGTCTGTTGGCAAGGCCCACTGCTTGTTTTCGTTCACTTGATTTTAGACCAGGGTAGAACCGTCTACGACGGCTTGCGCATCCTCGAGAGAGATCAGCACCGCTCTGGCTTTTCCTCCGCTTTGACCCGCGACATAGCCATCCGCTTCCATCATCTCGATCAAGCGCGCTGCCCGGTTGTAACCTACCCTGAATCTGCGCTGAAGTCCAGATGCAGAGGCTTGTCCCTGCTCGGCTACATACATGAGCGCCTCCAGATAGAGAGGGTCATCTCCTGCATCGTATGACTGCACCTGATGCTCCAAATCTTCCTTGCTGAAAAGGAAGGAAGGCTTTCTTTGCTTTTTGATCACGTGCGTTATGCGTTCGATCTCATCATCCGAGACAAAGTTCCCTTGCAGGCGCACAGGGGTCGTTCCGCTCTCCAAAAAGAGCATATCCCCTCTTCCCAACAACCGCTCTGCTCCAGACTGATCAAGTATCGTCCGGGAATCAACCTGGGAAAAGACAGCGAACGCAAGACGCGTCGGTACATTGGCTTTGATGTTGCCTGTGATGACATCGACGGAAGGACGCTGGGTTGCCAGCAAAAGATGAATTCCGCAAGCCCTTGCCTTCTGCGCGATCCGAATGATGCAATCCTCTACGTCCTGTGGAGATACCATCATCAGGTCAGCCAACTCGTCAATCACGATCACGATAAACGGCAGGACATCGTCAGTCGTTTGGTTGTAGCGGTCAATATCGCGCACTCCAGCATCCACAAACAATGCGTATCGCTTTTCCATCTCTTCGACTGCCCATTTGAGTGCTGCTGTCGCTTGCTTCGCTTCCGTAACGACCGGAGTTACCAGGTGCGGCAAGTTGTTGTACGGAGCTAGCTCTACCATTTTTGGATCGATCAAAAGCAGGCGCACCTGTTCAGGAGTCGCTTTGAACAAAAGACTGACAATAATCGAATTGATACAGACGCTTTTACCGGAACCAGTGGAACCAGCGATCAGTCCATGCGGCATTTTTTTGATATCCGCGATGATGGGTTCTCCACCGATGTCCATCCCTAGTGCCACGGCAAGCGGGGAGGAATGCTGCTGGAATTTTTCCGAGCCGATGATCTTCTCGATCAGAACTGGCTGACTGGACAGATTGGGCACCTCAATCCCGATTGCATTTCGACCAGGTATCGGGGCTTCGATCCGGATGTCCTTGGCTGCCAGGTTCAGCTTGATGTCGTCAATCAATCCGGTAATTTTATTCACCTTCACGCCCGGTGCCGGCTGTAGTTCAAATCGGGTAACGGATGGTCCTTTTACGATCCCTACCACCTGAGCACTGACGTTGAAATTAGCCAAGGTCTCTTCCAACAGCAGCTTTTGCAGCTGCGTATGCTCGTCATCATCCCCTGTTGGCTCAGGGCTCGGATTAAGCAGCTCCAACGCTGGCAATTGATATGTTGGTTCTTCCAGCTCCTCCACCTGTTCAGTCGGTTCGACTGTGGCGCTGGATTCGCTTGCTGGAGTGTCGGAATGCTCTGGTTCTTGTGCAGAGAGGTTCAATTCCGTTTCCTTTGCCTCTGCTCGCTCCAAAAGCCGCGTCAATTCAGGACTTCTCCACGGTTGGACAACCACTGAAGTCGGGGAAGCATCTTCTTGAACACTCTCCATGACTGGCTGTTCATCGTCGCTTTCATCCTCGTCGAGGGAGAGGCTGTCGTCCTCCTGCACCTGTGTCAGCTTTATTTCTTCCATTATAGCCGGTGCTGATTCTTCCAGCTCTTCATCCGCTTCTATCGACTCTACATTTGTCGCAGGCTCTTCGGTTTGGCTTGCGCTTGCCTGCCATGGGTAGTCGTGCGCTGTGGCGTCGTCCACCTGCTCCTCGTGAGTCATGTCAGAAATGTTCTGCGACTCGTCACTATGCCATGCGAGTTCTTCTTCTTTCCATTCACTCTCGAAGCTCTGCACGTCATCGGCACCATCTGCCTCACGCTGGTCCGTATGCGTGATGGTTCCAGCAGGCTCGTCCACCAGTACAGTCTCGATCGTGACTGCCACTTCATTTGTATGTAACTCAGCTTCGTACAGGTCCTCTACCGGCACCGTGGACGCTGTCTGCAAAGAAGATTCTGCTGGCTGTAAATCACTCATTTCATCCGCGAGTGCAGGTTGCTGCTCTCGGGTAAAAAGGAACAACGGCTCCTCATTCTTTGCCTGTACTTCCGTGCCATCAGAACGTTCTACCGCGCCATCCTTGCTTTGCGCTTCTTCTTTTTTCAATTGATCCCATCTCTTGAGCTGTTTGAGATTCTCTTCCTGTTCCTGACGCGGATACACGATTCCCGCCGTCGTATGGATGCGATGCTCCTCCTCTTTGGTAGCCGGAGTGATTTTCCCGTAAACGGGCGAAACAATATCAGACGGCTGATAGGTGCGTTTTTCCACACCCGCTAAACGCGATGGATTGGGCACTGGTGGAGTTGTCGGTTTTTCAGCCTGTCTTTTATTCGCAGTTCTTGGAATCTCCGGCTGTTTTGGCTGCTGTGTATGCACGCTTGATTTTTCCTTTGACACCTGTGCACGTTCCTGAAAATCTGTCAATTCGTCTCGTCGCTTTGACTTCCGCTCGTTTTGGGGCGGTATGTATGCTTGAGCCTTGTTCGTCTCTTCTCGTATTTCTCGTTCACTGTTTTTTCGTTCCGGATAGTGATCAGGAACAACCGGGAATCGGAAATACCGTTGTTGATTCAGACTGAACTCATCATTTGTCCGATCGGTTTCCCGCTCTCTCGGGTAGATGCTTTTTGTCTTCGCCTGGAGCTGACGGGGATTGGAACTGCCGGATGGACGCACTTCATCCGTTTCAACCTGTTCATCTTCACCCCGGAAAAAACTCATCAGCTTTTGAAGCCACGACCACATGTTGCAACGCCCTTTCTCACTTACCTTCATTTCCCTTTTATTTTACCACGAAATAGGTCTTGATTTCGTTCAATTATTATTTTTTCGTATTTGCGAAACTTTTCACAGCTCTAATGCGTAAATAGTAGGAGAACTGAAAAAATAGTTCATAGGGAGGAAGACAGGATGTGGAAGAAAAGTAGTGCCCTTCTATTAGCGGGTATGCTCGTCTTGACTGGATGTGCTGGCGAAGCATCGATGGTGCGTGACTCCATTGTGCAATCCTTGGATAAACCCAACTACGATTACGAAGGTACACTGAAATTGACTGGTGATTTCGACAAGCTGCCAGCAGCATTGGGAGAGACACCAGATGCTCAGGGAACAGCTCTTCTGGCTGCTCTGAAAGCCGGCGTAACCGTCAAAGGTTCACAGCTTGACCTGGAAAATACCAAGGCTGTGATTGAGGTTAACGACGACAAATTGCTTCGCGACAACAACTTGTGGACAGGAGACAAAAAAGCTTCTGTAGAGCTGTTGGTCAACAAGGATTCTTTCTTCGTGAAATCCCCGCTGGATAGCAAATATCTGGTGATGAGTGCTGATATTTCGGGAGATTTGACAGGTCTTGGCGCAAGTGAAGGTGTCAACCCTGCCAAACTGAAAGAATATCAGGAAAAAATGAACGACCTGACGATTTCCTTTATCAAAAAATACGTTGCAAAATACGGCTACAAGCTGAACAACGTGAAAAACCTGGGCGCTGCAACCGTAGAGCTGCCGAATGGTGAAAAAGTAGAAACCACTCATATCGCGATCCAGTTGGACGCAAAAGAGCTGGTAAACATGTTCTTCTACACGGCTAACGATGCAGTAGCCAGCCAAGATGTCAAAGCATTTGCAATCGATATGATGGTTCTCTCTACTTCTCTGCAGGAAGAAATGTTCCCAGAGGATGGCCGCACGACTGACGCTGAAAAGCGTACAATGGCTGAAGCCGCTGTAACGGCTGGCCTGGCTGAAGCGAAAGTTTGGCTGGATGAAGTAGGCAAAACCTACACAGTTGACAAGATCGTAGAAGAAATGAAAACTGCTGGCTTCCACGGATTGAACTGGAATCTCGACTTCTACATCGACAAGGATAAAATGCCTGTACAACAAAAAAGTGCTCTGAATGTTACCTTCCAAGTAGAAGAAATGAAAGAAGCACTGACGATTGGCCTCGAAGCTGACCAATACGCTTACAACTTCGGCAATGCAACCAAGTACGCAATCCCGGCTGCTAGCGAAGGTGTGACCGTGGAACAGCTGTACAACGATGAAAAAGCAATCGACAGCTTTAGTGACAAAGGCTTCTTCCGCCTCTTCGTACAAAGCACCCTCGATTCCTACAAAGCTCAAAAAGAGTGGGAAGCGGAATGGTCTGAGTGGGAAGACGTAGAGGAAACAGAAGCGGTTGAAGAACCTGCTGCATAATCCTCAACACGAGGAAATGTGAAAAGCACGATGCCATCATACGGCATCGTGCTTTTTTCTTTCCCTCTAGTCCTGTATATATCCGCGAATCGTCTCATGCAGCTGTCCATTGGTAGCCACTAGAGATGCCAGCTCCTCCACCCGAAAAGCTTTGTGACGATAGGGTACTCCCTGCCAATCCGTAATCGTGGCACCGGCTTCCCTGGCGATGACAATCCCTGCGGCCACGTCCATTATACTGGATCTCTGCATCACCACGTAATCGAGCCAGCCATTGGCGAGCAGACACCAGTCCAGAGCAGGAGCCACATTGCGCAGAAGGCGCTTGGTTTCCATGACAAATGGCTTGGTAAAGGCCAGCTCTTCTTCTTTCGTGATGGAATGACGCCCGCGAATATACGTGCCTACTGCTCGCGTCCGATCTGTTCGCTGATTGACTGATATTCTTTTTCCATTTAAATAAGCGCCCTTCCCTTTTTCAGCCCAGAACATTTGACCTGCGACGGGATTGTAGACGACACCCAGCACCAGTTCGTTTTGAACTTGCAAAGCAATCGAGATGGAAAAATAAGGAAACCCAATGAAGTAATTGTTGGTTCCGTCGAGTGGATCGACAATCCACAGATATTCCGCTTCTCGCTCTACCAGTCCCACCTCTTCCGAAAAGATCGTATGGGTAGGAAAATGGCGGTGCAACACCTCGATGATGCGCCTTTCGCTCTCTTTGTCTTCCGGCAATTTGACGTCATTATGCAATTCTGCATCCGGAACGAGCTGCTCCAAAAAACGTTCCTGTAAAAAGTCCCCTGCCAATTTTGCTGCTTCTTTGGCAATCTCCAGCATTTTTTCCAACACCTCTTTCACGTATCCATCGCGTTTTTGCTTGCACCTAGCGGGTACCATAACTATGATAGAGAGATACCTTTACTACCCGAATAGGGAGGGGATACCAGATGAACAGTGATTTCATCCGTCTGAAGCATCTGGAAGGCGAATTGAAGCTGTCCCAGATGAACAAGAACGTCGGCTGCTCAATTACCAGCAAAGAACTGGTGTTCTTTAAACCTCATTTGACTTACCATCTGTTTTTGCACGACATCGTGAGTATGATCCCGGTCAACCAGGAAGCGATCCCTGTGCCCTTTCGCAAAAACTCGGCTAACCAGCGCCCTTTTTTCGACTCCCAAACCTACAAGCTGGTTGCCAAATGGGCACGAGTCGTATCCCGTTCTGGTATCGTGGAGAAAGAAAACATGGAGTTCATCGTTCCAATCTCCTCCAAGATGCTGTCGTACATTTCGCAATACAGCGGTCTGGTTCTCATCCGTTGAATCATGTCCGGCAAAAGCCTCTATTTTCCGACTCGGCGAAAATAGAGGCTTTCCTATTCATCCATCCGATTTACTTCTTCAGGACGATAAATGTCCCCGTTCCGTGTGCGACTCGCTTGTTGCGCTCGTCGTAGATACTGGTATCCATCACCACCAACGTTTGACCGCGATGTAAAAACGTCGCTTCCGAGCGCAATCGCGTTCCTTTTGCTGGACGCAGGTAGTTCACCTTCAATTCCGTCGTCACCGCATACTTGTCCTCAGGCAGGGAACGGTTGATCAGCGATCCCATCGTAGAATCAATCAGTGTAGCCAGTATGCCGCCATGAACCGCTCCAGTCGAATTGTGCATGAACGGTGTGATCGGAATCTCGAAGGAATAGGTGCGCTCATCGAGAAATTGTCCCTTCAATCCTAAAAATCCGGATAAAAAGGCGCTTTTCCTCTCTCTCTTCTGACGAATGGACTGAAGAGCCAATTCGAGGATTTGACGTTCCTCGTCGCTCCCTTCATCCAAGATGTTTTTTAATTCTTCTATCATTTTTTCACTCCACCCTAAAATTGTCACTTCCTTTATTGTAGAGCAATCTATCGCTTTTTTCCACGCCGCCAGACTGCTGTGTGTGCTTGAAAACCCTCCATTCCGAGCCAATGTTCAGACTTTTACGGTTGTTTCTATTTAGGGAAAAGTGTTAAGATAGTGCAAAATAGAACGCAGGTTTTTCTATTAGGAAGGGAGAGATTTTCAAGTGGCTAGACTCAGAAGTGACATGATTAAAAAAGGCTTTGACCGCGCTCCACATCGCAGCTTGCTGCGTGCTGCAGGCGTTAAGGATGAGGATTTTGACAAACCGTTTATCGCGATCTGCAACTCGTACATCGACATTATTCCAGGGCATGTGCACTTGCAGGAATTTGGGAAAATCGTGAAGGAAGCTGTTCGTGCAGCAGGAATGGTTCCGTTTGAATTTAATACCATCGGTGTCGATGACGGGATTGCGATGGGTCACATCGGAATGCGCTATTCCCTCCCGAGCCGTGAAATTATCGCAGACAGCTTGGAAACAGTGGTTTCCGCTCACTGGTTCGACGGCATGATCTGTATTCCAAACTGTGACAAAATTACTCCTGGGATGATCATGGGCGCTCTTCGCGTGAACATTCCGACAGTTTTCGTTACTGGTGGACCGATGAAAGCCGGAAAGACCAGCGACGGACGTGCGATTTCCCTTTCTTCCGTATTTGAAGGTGTAGGGGCTTACCAAGCTGGCCTGATTGATGACAAGCAGCTGGACGAGCTGGAGCAATACGGATGTCCTACTTGCGGCTCCTGTTCCGGTATGTTTACCGCAAACTCGATGAACTGCCTGCTCGAGGCTATCGGTCTCGCTATGCCGGGCAATGGTACTGTCCTCGCTGTCTCTCCAGAGCGCAAGGAGCTGGTTAAAGCATCTGCTGAAACACTGAAGCATCTGATCGAACGCGATATCAAACCGCGCGATATCGTGACCCAAGAAGCAATCGACGACGCTTTTGCCCTCGATATGGCAATGGGCGGTTCTACCAATACTGTATTGCACACCCTGGCAATCGCTCAGGAAGCTGGCATCGAGTACTCGATCGAGCGCATCAATGAGGTAGCCAAACGCATTCCAAACATCTGCAAGCTGGCTCCTTCCTCTGATTATCACATCGAGGATTGCCACGAGGCAGGCGGCGTTTCCGCCATTCTGAAGGAAATCGCGAAAAAGCCTGGCGCGATCCATCCTGACCGCATCACGGTTACAGGAAAAACGCTCGGCGAGAACTTTGCAGAAGCTGAAATCAAGAACGACAAGGTCATTCGTCGTCTGGACAATCCTTACAGCGAGTCTGGCGGTCTGTCCGTCCTCTTCGGAAACATCGCAGAGCAAGGCGCGATCATCAAAACAGGCGGCGTCGATCCTTCCATCAAGAGACACGAAGGCCCTGCCATCTGCTTCGACTCCCAGGAAGATTGCCTCGCCGGGATCGCTGCAGGCAAGATCAAATCTGGCCATGTCGTTGTAATCCGCTACGAAGGCCCTAAAGGCGGTCCTGGCATGCCTGAGATGCTCGCACCAACTTCTCAGATCGTCGGTATGGGTCTCGGCAAAGAAGTGGCTCTCGTCACAGATGGACGCTTCTCTGGAGCTTCTCGCGGAATCAGTATCGGCCACGTGTCACCTGAAGCAGCTGAAGGTGGACCGATCGCTTTCGTTGAAGACGGCGACATCATCTCCATCGATCTGGAAGCACGCACGATCGAATTGCACGTCGATGAAGCCGAGCTGGCTCGTCGTAAAGAAGCCAACTGGAAAGAATTCGAGCCAAAAGTGAAAACAGGCTACCTGGCTCGTTACTCCAAAATGGTTACGAACGCCAGCATGGGCGGCATTCTGAAAATCTAGTTGTTCGGATAGCCACTTTTATAAGGGAGCTTCTCATCGTTTATCCAACGAGAGGAGGCTCCCTTCTTGTTTTCTCCTCTCCCATCTACTGTATCAATAGTCCCTTGCCGCGGCTTGTTCAGGAAGGTGTCGTATCGTTTTTGGCGGAAAAATACCTGTGCTGAAAAAAGGGAACCCCCGTAGATAGTCGTGCTTGGGTGGAGGAGAGAAAAAAGAAGAAAACCCTCCAAGTTCTTGGGATTCCTGCTGGGGGTCATCCCTGTCCAGCTCCGTGAAAAAAGGGAAACCCCTTCGCTGGTAGCCCAAGAATCTGGAGCGTTTTCTCCTGTTTCCTGCCCACCACTACGGTCGGATCAACTATTTAAGATAAACGGAGTACAAAAGACCTCTCACCGTCTGAATGCGACGAAATGAGAGGTCCTCAATGACTATTTCCTGTTTTAACAGAATTTGCTTTTCTATGATATTGAAACTATTTCATCACTCAGGCGTCTTACCTATAGAATCGCAAAAAACCTAAGCTAGGGGACTACATCACCCTACGCGCTGAAACGAAGCGCTTTTCCCAGGACGTGCCTTTAAAACTGGTGAAGGTCACACCCGGTTTCCCGTATGTATGTAAGAGTTTGTTATTTCCAGCATAAATCGCGACATGCGTGATTCTTTTGGATGACGTCGTCGTGCTCGACTTGAAGAATACCAGGTCTCCTTTTTTCAGATTGCTTTTGGACACACTGGATCCTTTTTTTGCTTGTGAACGAGAATAACGCGGCAATTCCTTGCCGATCGCCTCTCTAAATACACGTTGCGTAAAAGAAGAGCAATCAAACACAGCAGTCGTACTTTTGCTGGCACCAAATTTATAGGGCCTTCCCAAATATTTTTTCCCAGTATTGATCACCTTGTCTGCCTTGCTCTGACTCCAGGCGGCATGGGCTACTCCCACTCCGGGGTCTCCTGGAATCGGGGCTACCATCGCAGTTATCCCCAACGTAACTCCCATCAGGATGCTTACTAGTGTTTTTCTTACTTTCATGTGGTTCATCCTCCCTTTTGAAAAGTTTGGCTGACTTCTGATGTTTTCTACTCTACCACCCCTATCTTCTCTATGAAATTGGCAAAAAGTTACCAAATGCCGTATCCACTTTAGGACAAGATTTCCACTTGACGCCCTAAAGCGCGGTTTTATAGGCATTTGTCAAATTTTCAGTTAATTTTATTACCAACATGTTCCTCCGTTTTACTCCAATTTTTTCCCCCACTAATATTGCTCCTTTCGCATATCCTGTGAGTTTTCTCCTATGTATCCTTGTAAAAAATCCCTACCACCCTGAAAACAGCTTGGTCTTTACTGGAACACTAGCTTCTCGTTGTTCTAGCTACTTGCAACATGCGAGGACTCATCGTAAAGTTAATAGGAGTTCGTTTTCAAGGAGGCACATATGCGACTACGTAATATCCCAGGCGCCGAGTCGGCCCTGAGAGAATATCCGACGTTCGTGGACAACCCGGTTTCGTACAAGGGAAAGTGGCGTGAACGTTTCGGCAATGACAACCCCATCCATGTGGAGATCGGCTGCGGAAAAGGGCGCTTCATTAATACACTGGCTGAGCGACACCCTGACATCAATTTTATTGCGGTAGAATTGAAAGCCGAGGTCGTCCTGAGAGCCGTGCAACGGACAGAGTACCGCAAGATCCCCAATCTTGCCTTTGTTCAATATAATGCGGCAGTTCTTACAGAGCTGTTCGCTGACCAGGAAATCTCCCGACTCTATCTCAATTTCAGCGATCCGTGGCCCAAAACACGTCACGCGAAACGTCGTCTCACCTATTCCAGCTTTCTGAACACCTATCGCCAGGTGCTGAAAGCAGACGGTGAAATTCATCTCAAAACAGATAATGAAAAATTGTTTGAGTTCTCGCTCAACCAATTTGCCGCAGAGCGTTTTCAAATGCGCAACATCACCTTTGACCTCCATCAATCCAAGTTGGCTGCAGACAATGTGATGACCGAATACGAAGAACGTTTTTCTTCAAGAGGTCAACGAATCTATCGTGTAGAGGCTAGCTGCCAAATCCAATAAAGCGCTTACGCTAGACTCCTCCAAGGGATCGCTTGCATGCCTTGGAGGAGTCTCTTGATATTCGATAGGTTGAAATCCGTGTGAAAGGCTGAAGAATGCGCCAATGAAAGGATTAAATCACGATTTCTATTTATCCCACACATCCCTTTTGCTGCATCGTTTGAAAATTATCTCTTTTGGCTTGCTTCTATTTTATGCATTCTATTTATATGTCGATTTCGTACTCTACCAGGATGTATTTGGCACCTCCTTTCACACGACCTTATTGGTAACGCATACAACGGGATTTGTGGCTTCTCTCCTCTATCTGTATTTGCATGCTGTCACCAAAAATAACGATCGTTTCCTTCACTCGACTTGGCCTACTTGGATTATTCTCTTCTATGTCACCTTGTACATCGGTTCCAGTGCACTTGCATCCCTAAACAGTTATAAAATGACCGGTAATCATGATGCATACTTGATGATTCCTTATGGGGTTGCGGTCATGCTGCCCATCCGCCCCAAGCATTTTCTAACCATTCTCATACTGGTTCACAGTTTCTTTCTATTCGGTCTGAGTACGCTAATCGACGACTCATCTCTTCTCATATCCAAACAAATCAATACAACGCTTGCTGTCTTTATCTCTTTGATCGTCTTGCTCACATTCTACTCATCGTTAAAAAAAGACTTCTTTCATGGAAAAAAACAGCTCGAGATGCAAAAGAATTTCCGTACGCTTTTTGAAATCAATCCTTATCCACTCTTTCTTTCCCGACTTCATGATGGTGAAATCCTTCTGATGAATAAGACTGCTGTAAATCAGAACCCACATATCAAAGAAGGCTCTTCCCTGACAGATCTTCAATTTGTATTTAACAACCCCCAAGAGCGTCACGCACTCACAGACCAACTGCAACAACAAGGCAGCATCAAAAACTATACCCTCAAGCAAGAGCTTACTCCGGACTTTACGAGATGGGTGATGGTGAATTATGAGCTGATCGAGTACGACCATGAGACCTGTATCTTATCGGGCGTTACTGATATCACCCAGATGAAAAAGATGGAGGAGGATCTGACCCAACACGCTTCCACAGACGTGCTGACGGGAATCTTGAATCGCAGAAGCGGCATTGCCCTGATGCATAGTGCCCTTTCTCAGACCCATGTGGAGCATAGGGAGTCCATCATCTGCTTTGTCGATTTGAACAATTTGAAAGCGGTTAACGATCACTACGGTCATCAGGCCGGAGATGATATGATCAAGGATTTCTGCGCAGTGGTCAAGCAGCAGTTGAGCCCCGAGGATGTCTTTTTCCGCTATGGCGGGGACGAGTTCATCATTCTTTTTTACCAGAAAGGGCTTCAAGAGGCACAGCGAATCTGGGATGCGATCCAGCATGCGGCCGAAGCATACAATCGCACTTCAGGAAAACCTTATTCGCTTTCCGCTAGTCATGGATATTATCCATACGACCCAAGCAGGAACGTCTCTCTTGACGAAATCATTCATCTGGCTGATCAGGAAATGTATAAGGAAAAGCTGAGGATGAAAAGTGTGGTAAAATAGGGAAGGATCAACTTGGCTGAATAGACAAGATTGGGGGCAAAGCATGTCTACGTTTTATGAAGCAAAAAACCGTACACGACCGAGAACGCAATGATAAGCTGGATGCGCTCATCCACCTTCTAAAAGAAAGAGAACGGCAGGAGTAGATGCCGTTCTCTTTTTTCTATACATCTCTTTTTTGAAAGACGCGGATTGCCAGCAGCAAGGCGACCAGCCCGTACCCTATCGTATAGTAAATCATCGCCGTGCTCGGGGGTGAGGAGGTGCCAAAAATCCCTTGAGACGCAAAGGAAATCGGATTGTCCACTGTCTCAAACAAGGAAAGCGTGGTAAGCCTGAACAGAGAGTCTGTCGGGAACAGCAGACTGGATACGATCCCGATATTGATCAGCGATTCCTGGTCAATCAAGGAGCCCAGCTGTTCGACAAAACCGCCAATGAAGCTGATCCCGTACAGGATGATCAGAATGATTCCACCTGTCACGGTCGTGGTCATGCTGCTCATCAAGAGAGAGACACTGACCAGGATGACGGGCAGCAAGACAAAATAGCCTAATCCGGACAACAGCTGGCCCGCGCTCACCTGCACAGCCACCAAGCCACCCCCTACCCACTGGTTGATTGCGAGCAACCCCAGAAACAAGAGTGCTGCATACAGAATCAACATACTCGATAAGCCTAAAAATTTGCCGAGCATATATTGTTTGCGTGTCAAGGAACGGGCAAGCCACGTATCGATCTGGTGGCTCTCGATCTCTGAGGCAATGCTGCCGACGCTGCTGAGAATAGCCAGCAAAGCCGTAATGATGGAGCCAAAGTAGAGTCCCATGCCCAGCAATTGCGTAGAGAAGAAGCCCTTCATCATCACGCCATCGCTCCCAATACGCCCCATCATGTCATTCACTTCTCGTGCTGCGAACCAGGTCGCTACGCCAAAAAGAATCATGAAGGCAAGGGACATCAAGATCGTAATCGTAAAAATACGCTTGGAGATCATTTCCCTATACGTGATTTTGATGATTGGCCACATGCGCTTCTCTCTCCTTTTGCTGGACCCAGTACAAAAATACATCCTCCAGAGATTGCTGCTTGCGTACGACTTCATGAACAGCCGCACCGCTTGCGATTAACCCTTCCAACAAGGCAGGAACACGCCCATCCCGATCCAGCGTGACGAGCCAGGTCGTCTGACCCTCCACGTCTCTCAACAAGCGATTTTCGGTCACGAACGGCAAGAGTTCATGCCAGTTTTGGCTAGCCTGCTCCAGGGTAATCTCGATCTGAGGCTTGACTGCGCTCAGTTTGCGCCACTCCCCATGCACCACAAGCTCGCTGCGGTGAATAATGCCCACGTGGTCACATACCGTTTCCATTTCACTGAGCAAGTGACTATTGAGAAAGATCGTTTTACCCTGATCACGCAGCTGCGCGATCAATTCCCTGACCTCTTTTCTTCCGATCGGGTCCAAGGCTGATGTCGGCTCATCCAGAAAAATCAAGTCCGGATCAGAAAGAAGCGCGCATGCCAGACCGATCCGCTGCTGCATGCCTTTGGAATATCCGCGAATACGCTCATCGACTCGTCCGGACAGACCGACGCGTTCTACGACTTCGTGGATGATTCGTTTTCGCTCGCTTCTCGTAAGTCCGCATATTTCTCCGTGATGCTCCAGCAATTGTCTTCCCGTCAGCCAATCTGGATAACGGAACAATTCGGGCAAGTATCCTACTTTTCTTCGAGACGCCTCCGTCCCGATCGGCTGCCCCAGCATTGTCGCCTTCCCTTCTGTAGGATGCAACAAGCCGAGCATCGTGCGTACAAAGGTGCTTTTCCCGGCACCATTCTGCCCGAGAAATCCAAAGACGGTACCACGTGGGACTTGCAGGGTAATCTCCTTGCATCCGCCTTTGCCATCGTACTGTTTGGAAAGCCCCCAGGTTTCAATTACATTGTCAGACATGCTTACCTCCTCTAACGGCTTAAACGGGAGAAAGCAGAGCCCACCAGTGATTGGTGGAAGGCTCTGCCATTCCGACTTCTATTTACTTCAGTTTTTTAGCCAAAGCCAGCAATTGATCTCCAGATTGCGCTGCACCGTCCAGCATGTGAATCGAACCGTCATGCTGCCACATCAGGTAGGAGCGGTGCTCGGAATCGACGAGCAGACCAGGCTGACCGTTGACCTTCACTTCCTTGACCTGATTGTCCTTGTCTTCAACATATGGCATCGGCAATGTAGACTGCCAATCCTCGATGTCTACCATCTGTTTTCTCACATGATCCGGGATGAAGGGCAGTGCCAGCACGGTGTCGCGAAGCTCTGCCAGGTCAACATCCTGCGGTGCTTGCAGCTGCAAGCTGTCGACTACATTATAGGTAAATTCCCCATCTTCGGATTTCAAATACATGTTGATGCTTTGCGGGACTTTCAGCGAGAAGCGTTCACCGTTCAGCTTGTCATCAAAGCGATTCTCCACTCCGATTTGGGCAAGCAGGCTGTTTGCCTTCTCTGTGTTGATCTCAAAATGCACCGTATGGGCACCGTGTACATCCAGACCGTTGATCTTGACGTCCTCAGGCAAAGCGGGCAGCTCGACACCTGCTTCCACCGCCTCTTCCTTCGTCTCGTACCAGACGGAGCCCATGGATTCCTTGTCTGACTCATCAATGCTCAGCTTGCCGATCCCATTCAGCTCCAGCTCCCCTGCGTTGCCAGAGGATAGCCACGATTCCGCATGCTGCAGATCTTCTTGTGTCAGTTTTACAAAGGCTACTTTATCTACCCGGAAAATGGACAAGAGATCTTTGGCTGCCGCTTGCACTTGCGGGAACGAAAGTGCTGTCACGACGACTGCCGCCGCCGATACTCCTGCCATCCATTGCTTTGTACGTTTGTTCATATTCGCCCAGCTCCTCTTTTTCATTCGACTGTTTTGATCCACATGACTACCTGTCGTTCCTTGCTTGCCCTTGTTCACCTGAGCAGAGAATGCTTGCCACGCAGCGTCTGTATCTACCTGCATCGATTGGGGAGACGGGAAGAAGGTTTGCTCGACCTTTCCTTTTGTCCAGCTCTCTAGCTCAGCCAACTCGATAAAATGCTCCAGACACGACTGACATGTCTCCAGATGACTTGAGAAACGCTGGAACTCTTCGTGACTGCATTCTCCATCCAGATACGCCTGGATAAAGCCTTCATCCATGCATTTCATCATGCGTCCCCCCTCATCTGCTTGTAGATGCTCCGAAACTTCTTCTTGGCGCGTGACAGAATCGTACCTATCGACCCGACTTCAACGCCTGTCGCTTTTGCCAACTCCGCGTAAGGAAAGCCGGAATATTTCATGACCAGAATGGTTCGATCTCGTTCGTCCAGCTCTGCCAACACTTCTCGCACGCTTTCGATTTCCTCTTTTTCCAACCACATCTCTTCGGAGGAAGGGGTCGATCGATCTTGCTCAGCGGCTACCCATTCTTGTCGCTCGCTTCTGCGTTTTTCCGACCGCAGATAGTTATAGGCTGCGTATACAGAGGCTTTTGACAGCCAAGCTGGAATATGTTCTATGACAGATCGATCGGTATGATAAAACGAGAGGAAAACATCCTGGGCTAGATCCTCGGCAGTCTGCTGGTCTTTTACAATCCGCATGATTTGGCGGACCACAAAAGGATAATAGGCCGTAAACAATTCCTGAAAGCTGTTTGACTCTGCCTTCAACCCGATTGAGTGAATCGCCAGCTTTGCCTGCATCTCCACTTCTTTCCCTCCTTTCGCTTCGTTCATCCTATAGAAACCGCCAAATCGATTTTTGTGACACCCTGTATCCATTTTTCTTGAAAACTTTTTTTCGGTCGCACTCACTATCACTCCAATCTTTTCCGATACACCCTATAGGGGGGAGTCTATGTGAACAAGGTTTCCTTTCTTCAAGAAAAAAGCTCATTTCATATGAAATACCCGGAGCAAAGCGACCTCGCCTTCTATCGATGGTTTACCGAACAACACCCGCAGGAAGCGATCGGCTGGTATCACCTGGGGCGAGAAAGAGAAGCCCGCGGCGAACAGGAGCTGGCGATTGCTGCCCACCGGCGCGCCCTGCATGCCAAGCCCGGGCCTTATTTTGAAGAAGCAAGGCAAGCGTACCAGGATTTACTGCGTGCCAAACAAAAAGATACATGGAAAAAACGTTCCCGACTCTTGCTTGGCTCGCTATTGTTTTTCTATCTGCAATTCGTATTTTCGCCGGGCTTGCTGACGGACCCGTTCCCTGCCCTTGCACCTGCATCCGCTGCGTCCGAATTGACGCAACAGCCTGGTGAAGAGCAGCCCCATGTCGAAGTGATTGCAGTACCACCATCTCTTAGTCTGTCCGAAATGCAAGAACAGGTAAGGCGCTATTTGGGAGCGCGACGCCCATCCTTATCGCAGCCGTACACACTTCTGGTGGTTCCGCAGGCCCCGCTCCTGCAGCCGTTTACACCGCTGCTCTTCTATCAGCCAAAAGAAGTTCTCGGCGTGCTCAGGTACAATCCTCTCACAAGAAGCGTCGTCAGTGAAAAATGGTTTCCAACGCCAGTCAGCTACACACAAGAGCCATCTTTGAAAGAAACGAAGGATGCATTTGTCCAAGAACAGTCTGTTTTGCAGCACATCATCACGTTGCGCAATGCTCTTTATCGCCATGTTCAACTAAAGGGTGGGCTCCCAGCACGACTGTCCGATCTGGCAGGCGCCTATCCCGGCAACAGCTTGCCACAAATCCCGCTGCCTCCAGCTGATCTGGGACTGGCTGCATATCCGTATCATCCGGAACGCTTCGATCCTGCCCAGGCATGGGATTCGTTGCGTGAAGTGCTGCCTCTGCCTGGCTATCCGGAGCCTGCTCAGCCCCTTGAGCCAATGCAGATCCATCTGTTTCAGGAAGCTCACAGGATGGAGTTGAGAAGTGGCTCCCATCTGATTCGCAGCTATCCGATTGGACTCGGGAAAAACAGCTCCACGCCAGATGGGTATTTCACGATCCTGCAAAAAATCAGCAAGCCCCGTGGCCATGACAATATATACGGTACACGCGGCCTGGTATTCATCCAGGAGGGCTACGCCATTCACGGGACTAATGATCCGAGCAGTATCGGAGAATACGCTTCTCTGGGCTGTGTGCGCCTCCTCAATGAGGCAGTCGAGGAATTGTACAGCTTTGTCTCCCTCGGCACTGAAGTGATCATCTCTGCTCTGCCGAATGCCGGCGCTGCCTGGAGCAATCCGCCGCCTTTCATTCTGGAGCCAGGCCCAGAGGAAGAAACTCCTCATGTGGTCTACAAATGGCTGCATTGATCAATCGCTAGACAGGACGATGCAAGATCAAAAAAGTTACGTTCCGCAAAAAAAGCGTGTCCTCCATTTTCCAGAGGAACACGCTTTTTTCTATAAACGCTCGATCGGTACATTTCCGGGCAGCTTGTAGGGGTCTTTTTTATCGATGTAATCATAAAACATGATTCCGTTCAAATGATCGATCTCATGCTGCATGACAATCGAACTGTACCCTTTAAATGCCAGAAGCACTTCATTTCCATCCATATCGTAGGCTCTCACTTTGATCCTTTGATAGCGCGGCACATACCCTTTAACAGGTCGATCCACAGAAAGACAGCCTTCTCCTTCTGACAGATAGATGATCCCAACCGAATGACTGATAATCTTTGGATTGATCAGCATGTATTCGTGCTGATCCCCGTATTCGTCTGTGAAGTATGCGACGAACATCCGCTTATCCAGGCCGATTTGATTGGCGGACAGCCCTACGCCCGGACGCAAGCGGTACTGCTTGGAGAGCTCGGGGTCCTGGCTGTTCTTGAGATACTGCATCATGCAATGCAGCTCCTCCACCACTTCTTCCCCCGGCGGCAGGCTCACTTCCTCGGTCACTTTTCGCAGGATTTTGGCGCCTTCACGTACGATATCCTTCATTCGGATCGTGTATTCCCTGTTGAACTTGCTCAATTTCTAGCACCTCGTTCCTATTTCCCTAGTTCCTATTTTGAATGGCTGACTACCGCTTGTAAACATGCAAGGACGGCAAAAACGCGCCCCCCAAGAGGAGAACGCGCTTTTGCATTTATTTTTCTTCTTCCAATTGGCTGATTGTTTCTTCTGTCTCGGCTTCTGGATTCCAGTAGTCGAGCACCTTTCCTTGCAGGACTTTTCCCTCGATGAACTTCACTTGCTGCTCGCTAAAATCAGCGGTCCACTCAATGCCAAGCTCCTTGGCCAAACGCACTACTGTCAACAATTCTGACCAAGCGACATAGCGTTTATACCAGAAAAATTGAGGCTGCTCGTTCATGTATGGGTAGAGATCATCAAAATCGGTGTGTTTACAGTCGAGAGCTCGCTCAAAATTCACCTTGGCTCGTCGTAATTGCTCCATGAAAAATGGGGGTAAATCTGTTTTTGCGAAGTCAGACATAGACTTTCCCTCCTGTCTCCCGATTTATAGGTATTGTACCACGCCAAGAAAGATGTGCAAATAGCTGAAAGTGTTTGCTTACCTTATCTATTCAATTCATCAGCCGTGTGTGTCATTGGACTGAGTCTCTTCTGTCGGTGGTGGCGGAAGCTCAATACCTGGCGAAGTTGTACCAGGATCAGGCGTGAAGATGTCTGGCGGCGTCACCGGTATTTCTCCTGAATTCTCACCATTCCCAGAATTTCCTCCATTCCCGTTGTTTCCATTATTTCCGTTATTTCCATTATTGCCATGGTTCCCTGCGTTTCCTGGAAATCCACCACCTGGCTGCTCAGAAGTTCCTCCATCCGACCAGTCTCCCGGCTGCTGTCCATCTCCCTCGATCGGGAATTCCGTACCATCCTCGTGGTGCTGTTCCGCTCCCTCAAACAGCTTTTCCAGCTCCTTGGTGTTCACATCGACCATTTTGGAAGGCGTTTTTTCCTCTCCATCCGCCGTTTTCGGAACTACCATATATTGGTACAACGTCGTGCTGTCTAACACGTCAACGTATTGGCTTTCTGCCAGATCTTTAGCGATCAGGACGCGTTCTCCGCTTGGCTTGATGCGGTACACATCATACGTGTAATCCGGCAGACCGCCAATCCAGCTCAGTACGACGACCACTTTGTCATTATCCAGCGTCATATCTGCGGCCAAATCAATCGGAGGTACGGTCTCTTCCTCCTCCTCCTGATCACGCAAGCCAGCAGGTTGAACGAACTGCCCGGACTTGACGCCTTTCAATCCTTCTCCAAGCACTTTGGAGAACATACCCGCCGTCATGCTGCTTCCCTGGGTCATCAAATGCTGTTTGTCCTCAGGCTCAAAGCCCATCCAGACTGCGGCCACGTACTCAGGCGTATAGCCGACGAACCAGGCGTCCTTATTCACATTGCTGCCGCCTGCCATCGATTGTGTCGTACCTGTTTTTCCTGCTACAGGACGACCAGAAATGCGGGCAGCCTTACCCGTACCTTCTTGCACGGCTCGCTCCAGCATGGTGTGCACTTCCCAGGATGCTTCCGGCTTCAGCACACTCGTCTGCTTCACTTCATGGACATGCGCTACGCCGAGGCTCCTGTTTTCAATCTTGCTGATGGAAAATGCCTCGGAGACAACCCCGCCATTGGCAAATGCCGTATACGCCTGAGCCATCTTCAATGGAGACGTCCCTTTGTCCAAACCACCCAGTGCGATCGCCAGATTTCGGTCCTCAGGCGAGAGATCA
Source organism: Brevibacillus sp. AY1 (assembly GCF_029870785.1). NCBI lineage: Bacteria > Bacillati > Bacillota > Bacilli > Caryophanales > Paenibacillaceae > Brevibacillus > Brevibacillus sp. AY1. Next base: position 110,290 of record NZ_JAFLPN010000006.1, on the reverse strand, counting down.
ATTCCGAAATTCTTCAGGTACTTCAAGCTTTCGCCTACGCCAATCTCGTTCAACAGCCATACAGCAGGTACGTTGAGTGAGTCAATCAAGGCGCGGTTCATGCTTACAGAATCACTGTACTTGTTGTTGTAGTTGCGTGGCTCATAGCCGTTGAAGCTCTGCTTCTTGTTGCTCAGCGAGGAATTTCTTCCCCATTTCTTGCCGTTCATATCAATCGCCGGGGCGTAAACAGCCAGTGGCTTGAAGGTCGAGCCCGGCTGACGCTGCATTTGTGTCGCGTAGTTAAAGCCCTTGGCTACGTAATTACGTCCACCGATCATACCAGCGATCCCGCCGTTTTTGGAGTCGACCACGATCATCGCGGATTCGACACCACGCTGTGCGCCGTCTTTCGGAAAGTTTTTCGGATTGCTGTACTGGTTTACCATCGCGTCCTGCATATTGGAATCAAGCGTGGTGTAAACGTACCAGCCTCCGCGATACAGCTCTTCTTCTGTCACATCGTACTTGGCTTCCGCTTCACGAAATACGTAATCAATGAACGCACGATTGCCTTTTTTAAATCCACTTTCTGAAGTCACTTTTGTCTCCTCAGGCAGTGGCTCGGCTTGTGCTTTTTCTTTCTCTTCCAACGTGATATGACCATCTTCGTTCATGAGACGGAGAATCGTATCTCGTCTTTCTTTTGCCTTTTCCCGGTTTGCGAATGGCGCATACACAGATGGTGCCTTTGGAATAGCTGCAAGCATGGCCGCTTCCGAAATGGTCAGATCGGAGGGCTTTTTATTAAAGTACACTCTCGCTGCATCTCCAACACCATAGACGCCTTCACCAAAGTAAATCTGGTTCAAGTACATCTCGACAATCTGATCCTTGGAGTAGTTGCGTTCAAGTGCGACCGCAATACTCATTTCCTTGGTTTTTCTCCAAAAGGTTTTCTCTGCAGAGAGAAATACTCGTCTCGCCAACTGCTGCGTAATGGTGCTGCCACCCTCTGCTAATGACCCTTTTTTAATGTCATTCACAATCGCTCCACCGATCCTGACCACATCAATACCTTTGTGCTCATAAAAGCGCTTATCCTCTACAGACAGTAGAGCGTCGATCAGCATCGGTGAAATTTCATTGAAGGGTGTGTAATCACTATTTTTTTGCCTTACTAAACTCATGATTTCTTTACCGTTTTTATCGAAAATAATAGATGGTTCTGTCTTCAAAGCATCTAGTTTTGTAGTATCGATCATCTTTTCTCCTGCATACAACAGGGAGAAGTAACCCCCAATAACGCTGAGGATTAAAAAGATGACAAAAGAAACGGTAAACATCAGCAGTTTATTTTTCTTTTTGACCCGTTTCTTAGCCTTTGTTGCCATAACTGACCTCCTAGTTCGTGATCTCACACAATTATAGACGAAAACAAATAAAAAAAGTTTCCTGCCTAGTAATTGGTGTAAATTCTCAGCTGTTCTCTCTTTGTTGTATTCTTCATCTTTATAGGAGAGGTTCGCCATTTTTGTTAGTAACGGAAAAAACGGAGCGGCTACTTCTCGGTATCACACCGAGTTGTAGCCGCTCCTTTAATGTTGCCATTCCTTATTTCAACAGTTTTTCCGCTTCAGCTACTACATTGTCCACGGTAAAACCGTACTCTTTCATGATTCTATCACCTGGTGCAGAAGCGCCGAACTGGTTGATGCCGAGCACTTTGCCGCCATCGCCCGCATAACGCTCCCAGCCGAATGGAGAACCCATTTCTACTGCAAGACGCGCTTTGACCTCAGGAGGCAGAACCGCATCACGATACTCCTTGGTTTGGCTCTCGAACAAATTCCAGCTAGGCATGGAGACGACGCGCGCCTCGATTCCTTTTGCAAGCAGCGCTTCACGAGCCTGCATCACCAACGAAACCTCCGAACCGGTTGCAATCAGGATCAGCTGAGGCTTGCCGCTTGGCGCATCTGCCAGGACGTAAGCGCCCTTGCTCACACCTTCAGACGCTTTCTCGATGCTTTCTGCATGCACAGGCAGGTTTTGGCGAGTCAAAACCAGAACGACAGGCTCATCGGTACGGGAAATGGCATATTTCCAAGCCTCGTTGGTCTCTGCCGCGTCAGCCGGGCGCAGAATGGTCAGACCTGGCATGGCACGCAGGGATGCCAGCTGTTCGATCGGCTCATGGGTAGGTCCATCTTCCCCTACCGCAATGGAGTCATGCGTAAACACGTAAACGACTGGCTGTTTCATCAGAGCGGAGAGACGGATTGCAGGACGCAGGTAGTCGGAGAATACGAAGAACGTTCCGCCGTATACTTTTACTCCACCGTGCAGGGCCATACCGTTCAATGCAGCACCCATCGCGAATTCACGTACACCAAACCAAATGTTGCGTCCTTCAAAGCTGCCAGGCAGGAAATTGCCGCCTTCTTTAATCAGCGTGTTGTTGGAGCTTGCCAGGTCAGCAGAACCGCCCAGGAAAAACGGAACCGTTTTTGCCAGTGCGTTGATCGCGTTTCCGGAAGCTGCCCGTGTCGCCAGCTTCGCTCCTGCTTCGTACGCAGGCAGTTGCTGATCCCAACCAGCAGGCAGCTTGCCGTCTACTGCCATTTGGAACTGCTCTGCCAGCTCTGGATAAGCCTTTGCGTAGTCAGCAAACAGTTCTGCCCATGCCGCTTCCGCCTTTTTACCAGCTTCAGCCAAATCGCTGTAGAAAGAAGCTACATCTTCTGGCACATGGAAATCCGTATCATGGTTCCATTCATAGTTCTGTTTGGCCAGCTTTGCTTCGTCCTTGCCCAAAGGAGAGCCGTGGGAAGCACTGGAGCCTGCTTTGTTCGGACTTCCGAAGCCAATGATGGTCTTTACCTCGATCAGGGTTGGACGATCCAGATCCTTCTTCGCTTCAGCGATTGCCGCTTCGATTGCACCCAGATCATTGCCATCCTCGACACGCAGGTACTGCCAGCCATACGCCTCGTAGCGCCCGGCCACATTTTCCGAGAAGGAACGAGACAGCTCTCCGTCCAGCGAAATATCATTGGAATCGTACAGGACAACCAGCTTGCCCAGCTTCAGATGTGCCGCCAGGGAAGAAGCTTCGCTGGCCACACCTTCCATCAAATCGCCATCGCCGCAAATCACGTAGGTATAGTGGTTGATGAGGTCAAACTTGTCCCGGTTGTAGGTGGCAGCCAGATGCTTTTCAGCCATTGCCATCCCGACAGCCATTGCAATCCCTTGACCCAAAGGACCTGTCGTCGCATCTACGCCTGCTGTATGACCGAACTCCGGATGCCCCGGTGTTTTGCTTCCCCATTGACGGAAGTTATGGAGGTCTTCCAGTGAAACATCATATTTCATCAGGTGCAACATCGAGTATAATAGCATAGAGCCATGTCCAGCCGAGAGCACGAAGCGGTCACGGTCGATCCAACTCGGATTGCTTGGATTTACTTTCATAAAGCGGCTCCACAAGACATGCGCCATAGGAGCAGCGCCCATCGGCATTCCCGGATGACCGGAGTTTGCCTTTTCGATGGCGTCAATGGCCAGCGTGCGGATTGTATTAATGGAAAGCTGATCAACAGTTGATTGCTGAGTCATCTTACACGATCCTCCCTGTGTGTACTTGTAAAATTCGGGTAATAACATGACTGTCCAATTATAGCACAGTTGCTAGCTACAATCATGCAACGAAAAGAAAAAGGAGGTTAATCTCTGACATGTCTCCTACGCTTTCCTTAATCATCGGAATTGTTCTGGCTTTGGCCGGATTTGGCATGATGATTTTTGCATTCTCCAGCTCGCCCATGTTCAAAAAAAATCGGGTAAAGCTGCGAAAACAACGTACGGAACAAAATCAATCTCGACGTGAAGAAGCCTAGAGGAGCCTAAAGTATGGGGAAAAAGTGGTTTACCATGCCTGTTGCCGTTCATCTTTTTCTCGTAAAGGGGACGGAGATTCTTTTGCTGCGCAGATACAACACCGGCTACGAAGACGGCAATTACAGTGTTCCCGCCGGACATATGGACGGCGGAGAAGAAGTCAAGCACGCCGCCATTCGCGAAGCGCGTGAAGAGTGCGGAATCGTGGTCCGAGAAGAAGACCTGCAAATCGTTGGGGTCATGCATCGGCACTCATCTGACGAGAGAATTGACTTTTTTCTCGCTGCATCGTCCTGGTCGGGTGAGATCGTCAACACTGAGCCTGACAAATGTGACGAGCTCATCTGGGTGGACATGCAGAAATTGCCTGCGAATATGATTCCCTATATTCGTCAAGCTATTAGCAACTATCAACAGGGAACCTGGTTTGACAGCTTTGGCTGGAAGAAATAAATAAAGACACCCCAAACAGCCGTAACGACGTTCTACGGCTGTTTGGGGTGTTCTTCGTATTATTCTATACTTTAACGCTGTAAGCGTCTTCTGTTTTTGACTGCCGCAAGAGCCTCCATAAACTCTTCCTTATCAATGACATTCAGCTCGTAAAGCTCACGAATTTCATCCTCGAGCAGCAGCAAATCCCCCTCGGGATCACCCGTGTACACATGCAAACGGAATCGCTGCAGAAACGCATTTAAATCGAAGTCGTTCGGGCCAGTTTTCATTCGGATCCCTCCAGATCGATTTCCATCCTCGCGAGGACGGCATCGTAGTCAAACTCGACGGCAAAGCCGGTAATTACGACGATCTTCGCATGTGGATACGTTTCTTGCCAAGCTTTTTCCTCATCCGGTCGTAATCCGACGATGTACAAAGGATCAGCAGATAACAGTGGGTCTTCCATGCATTGTCGTATAAACGCATGGCATCTGTCCTGTTCCTGCGCAGCATTCAGGACTAGCACCGCCCTTTTCACTTCTCCTGATTTCCGTTGCTCTGCCAGCATCTCAAATGTCTTGGCCGTCGGCACCACCGCATTCACTTCAGGGAAACGGTCGAGCATCTCATCCAGCCAATCATCCTCATGCCAGGCTAGGTAGTACATCATCGCAGTAGACATGGTTCCAAACTCCTCATGAAAAGATACTAGAAATGAAAAAATCGCTTCGACTTTCTCGTACATTATAGCACGTACTGGTGCACATGCCCATTGTGTAGCTTGACTTCGCTGAATCCTTCACGTAAGGTAAAAAAAGCTAACAATTGAAGGGTTTAATGAAGAACGAAATCAAAAAAATGATAATGAAGCCTTCTACATACAAAGAGGGCTTACGTTGAAACGTAAGTACAAGATATATTGTGGAAAGAGGTATTTTCTGTGAATAAGAAGCACCTTGCCCTCCTGTTCTTGATTGCATTTCTCACCATGTTGGGCTTTGGCATTATTATCCCCATTATGCCGTTTTTTGCGGATAAGCTTGGGGCATCCTCCTTTGATCTCGGCATTCTTTTCGCAAGCTTCAACATCATGCAGTTTATTTTTGCGCCGATTTGGGGTTCCCTTTCAGACCGAATTGGGCGCAAGCCACTCGTTTCATTCGGCCTGTTAGGCTTTGCCATCACGTTTATCCTGTTTGGTTTGGCAGAGAGTTATACAGAGATGCTCATCTATCGCATTCTCGGAGGCATCGTTTCCGCTGCATCCCTTCCGACCGTCCATGCCATGGTTGCTGATCTGTTTCCGCCCAAGGAACGCGCCAAGGGAATGGGGATCGTCGGCGCAGGGATTGGCTTGAGCTTTGTATTTGGTCCGGTAATCGGCGGATTGTTGAGTGGTTACGGCGTAGCGGTTCCGTTCTTTGTCTCGGGCGGAGTTGCGTTGCTCACGTTTTTTGTTATTTTGTTTGCCTTGCCCGAGAGCTTGCCCAAGGAAAAACGGAGCCATGCCCAAAAAAGGTCGGCCCCAAATCCGTTTAACGCACTTTTTGGCCCTCTCGCCTTGCTGTACACCATTTTATTTGTCGTCTCGTTTGCCTTTTCCGGTTTGGAGACAACCTTCGCGTTGTACATCAGCGATTTGTACGGCTTTAATTCCCGTGATCTCGGCTACATGTTTCTCATCATGGGAATCATTGCTGCCTTTGTACAAGGCGGCATGATTGGCAAGATGGTCAATCGTTGGGGTGAAGGCAAAGTGCTGTTCATCGGCATGTGCCTTTACGGAATCGGCTTTTTCACGATTCCCGTTTCCGGCAACTTCTGGGCATTTTCGCTCATTCTCGCGTTGTTTGGGGCTGGACAAGGCATGATCCGGGCTACTGCCAATGCAATGATCACACAGCGCACCACGATTGGCCAAGGCGTCACCACCGGTGCGATCAGTTCAATGGACAGCTTGGGACGCATTCTGGGCCCGTTGGCTGGAGGCGCAGTCTACCAGTTCACGGCGAGCGGTCCCTTCATCCTGGGTGGTGTTCTGATGGTAATCGTGCTGTTCTGGTTCCGCAGTCGCCACCAACGGTTGCCTGAGCCTAGTGTAGAAGCATAGTTAGAATATTTTTCACCGCTTGCAAGTCAGCTATCTCGATCCGAGATAGCTGTTTTTATTCATTCCCTTGCCCGCCTAGGTCCTGCTTGGTATAATAGCCGAAAATACGGGAGGAGAGCGAAAGATGATTCGATATCCAATCTTGCAAAAGGGAGCCACCATAGGTGTCACTGCTCCTTCATCCGGGGTACCTGTCAATTTGCATCACCTGCTCCAGCTCTCTTGTGAGCGCATGAAGCAAAAAGGCTACCAGGTGATCTGCAAAGATACGGCCTGGCAACAGCACAAGGCAAAATCAGCTCCTGCCGTCGTGCGAGCCCGTGAATTTCAGTCGATGATGACAGACGATTCCATCCACCTGATCTTTCCGCCCTGGGGTGGGGAGCTTTGCATCGAAATGCTGGAATACCTCGATTTTGAGACGCTGAAAGACAAGTGGATTCTAGGCTATTCGGATACCAGCGTGATTCTCCTCGCGGTCACATTAAAAAACGGACTTGCCACTGCTCACGGAACCAATCTGATCGATCTGCGCGGCGAATACTCGGACGACACAACCTCCATGTGGGAATCGTTACTAGCGATGAAAGCAGGCGAATCGTTCCTCCAACATTCCTCGCAGCTCTATCAAAAGGAATGGGACTTTGAAAACCCGTCACCATGTGTCTTTCATTTGACGGAGCCTACTTCCTGGAAAACGGTCTCCCAAGCCGACGTACACATACAGGGACGGCTTCTTGGTGGCTGTATCGATGTCATTCGTCATCTGATTGGTACACCGTATGGGAACGTGAAACATTTTCAAAAGCGATTCATTCAAGACGAACCCATCCTCTGGTATTTCGAAAATTGCGAGCTGAAAACGGCAGACCTGCGCCGCTCGCTCGTGCAGATGAAATTGGCTGGCTGGTTTGATCATTGCTCGGGCATTTTGTTTGGCCGCAGTCCAGCCAATCAGCCTGTTCAGGATTACACCGCCGAAGATGTGTATCATGATCTTTCCACAGAGCTCATGCTCCCGATCGTTTATGATATCGATTGTGGCCATGTACCGCCGCAGGTGACCTTGATTAATGGTTCCTTTGCTGAAGTAACCGTGAAGCAAAACAAGGGAACGATTCGGCAGAGCTTTCTTCCATAGGACTCACCAGAAGAAGCAGCATGAGAAAAGGCTAGAGAAACAGCTTAGCTGCGTCCCTAGCCTTGATTGATTTAAGATCTAGCGTTTATTACTTCATCTCTACATATTTCAAATCACCGTTGCCCAATGAATCCATGTAGATGCCTTGTTTCACGTTTTCGCCCTGCAGCCAGCTGTCTGTATAGAAATAGATGGGAGCTACAGGCATTTCATCCATCAATATTTGCTCTGCCTGGCCAAACAGCTGCATTCTTTTCGCAGGATCCAGCTCTTTGCTTGCTTGCTCCAGTAGCTCGTTGTATTTCGGGCTCATCCAGTTTGTACTGTTGTTTCCTTTTTTCTCACGGAAAATATCCAGGAAGTTGACGGGGTCGTTAAAATCACCCTGCCACCCTCTGCGGGAAACTTGATAATTGGTCTCGTCTACCGTGTCCAGGAATACCTTAAACTCCAAATTGGATATTTTGACATCAGCGCCGAGTGTCTGTTTCCACTGGTCCTGAATAGCTTCAGCGATCTTTTTATGTCCATCGCTGGTATTAAAGATCACCTCGATCGGCGGTAGCTTGCTAATCCCCAGCTCCTTCATGCCTTCTTCAAGCAACTGTTTGGCAAGAGCCGTATCATGATCCTTGAAGTATCCATTCGGATTTACTGCCATCGTTGGTGGCAGGAAGCCTAGCGCAGGTACCTGTCCGGTCTGCATGATATTTTCTACGATCTGTTGACGATCAATCGCGTAGCTGAACGCCTTCCGGATTTTCACATTGTTGAATGGCGGCTTCTCAATGTTGAAGCCGTAATAGTACGTGGATGCTGTCGGTTTGGTAATCATCTTCCCGGAGTCCTTTAATGCCGGTATGGCATCGGTTGGCAAGCTGATTGTCGGAGCGCCTGCCCAATCCAGCTCCCCATTTTCAAACATCGACAAGGCCGTATTGTTATCTTCGATCATCGCTACTTCGATACGATCTACCTTGACGTTCTCTTTATCCCAATAATGGTCGTTTTTCAGGTAAGTGATGGAGTTTTTATGTTCCCATTTCGCTAATGTGTAAGGTCCGTTTCCTACATGAGTGTCAGCTTCCATGGCCCAGTTGGGATTGGCCTCCGCCACCTTCTTATTGACCGGGAAATAGGTGGAAAACGCGGTCAGCTCCAAGAAAAACGGTGTCGGGTTAATTAATTGGACTTCGAGCGTTTTATCGTCTATTGCTTTTACGCCGACATCCTCAGGCGTTGCTTTCCCTGTATTGTAGGCTTCTGCGTTTTTAATATGGAACAGCTGATACGCATAGCTGGAAGCAAATTTTGGGTCCAGCGCGCGTTTCCATGCATATTCAAAATCTTGTGCCGTGACGGGGTCGCCATTGCTCCATTTGGAATCCCTCAGATGGAAAGTATACGTCAAGCCATCTTCAGAAATATCGATTTTTTCGGCAACCGCATTGTGAATTTTTTCGTCTGTGCCTTTTCTCGTCAAGCCATCAAAGAGAGTAGAGACTACCATGCTAGAAGTCGTATCATCTGACAAGCCTGGGTCAGCCGTAGATGGCTCAGACCCGATGTTGATGCGAAACACCTTTTCTCCTTTGGTTTCCGAGGAAGCAGGAGCGGTCGAGCTGGATGGGCTGGTCGTAGTCGCAGGATCCGCAGAGGTAGGTGCATTTCCAGAACAAGCTGTTAACACACTGGCCATCAGCACAACGGAACTGGTTAATACTGGTAATTTTCTAATCAATCGAATTCCCCCTTTTTTCCAGTTGCCATTACTATAACGCACCGAAATAGGAGGCTTGAAGGGTTCTGGTATAGATTTTATTTCAATTTATTTAAATTTTGTTTCTATTCTGCTTTATTTAAAGTCCTAAAGAATGATTAACAAAAATAACCATCCGTACCCTAATCTCCTATTCACTCTCCTGCATGTCGATCCACGCTAGGCTTAGCTCGTCAATCCTAACCTGCATGCGATCTACTTCCTGCTGCCATGCGAGGAGCTGCTGATAGCTTTCATGTCCTTGTTCGAGCCATTGCCTGCGCTCATCCCGTCCTGCTTCCAGTTGAGCAATCTCCCGCTCCAGTTCAGCCAGCTTATAGGGGTTCGCCTTTTTCACAGCTGGCTTTGTTTCTTGGACTACAGCGACCTCTTTTGGAGCTGGCACGCTAGCTTTGGCGAACTCTCGCTGCTTGCGTTTATCTCGTGCCTCTTCATACGAACCAACATCGTGCAGGAGTCTGGCATCCTCCACCCAGTAGACGCCATCCACCATTTTTTGCAGGAAATAGCGGTCATGGGAGACAATGAACAGCGAGCCACGAAAATCTGCCAGGGCTTCCTCCAGTGTTTCACGGGCTTCGATGTCGAGATGGTTGGTCGGTTCGTCCAGAATCAACAGATTGATTTCCTGATGCATCATCTGAGCCAAACGCAAGCGCATTCGCTCACCACCGCTCAATTGGCATAAACGCTTAAACACCTGCTCACCGTAAAACAGAAAACGAGCAAGAAGATGTCGCGCCTCTGCTTCTGTCACTGTGGCCACTTCTCGAAAAACTTCAATGACCCTTCGATTCTGATCGCCTTCCAGTGCCTGCTGAGAGAGATACCCCACTTTGACACTGCTGCCGATCGTCAAAGTCCCCTGATCAGGGGTCACATCGCCCAGGAGCATTTTGATCAAGGTGGATTTACCGCAGCCATTCGGGCCAAGCAGAGCCTTGCGCTCGCCGTATCGAAGCAAAAAGCTGGCGTCTACAAACAGCTCTTTTGCGCCAAATTTCTTGTGCACACCCGTTGCCACCAGCACGTCCTGACCACTGCGCTCCGTTTTTTGAAATTGCAGTCCCATCCGGTCTGCTTCCAGCCTCGGCTTGTCGATCCGTTCGATTCTCGCCAGTGCCTTTTCCATGCTTTTCGCACGACGATGAAAAGCTTCATTCGGAGGATTCGAGCGGTTGCCCCATTCTTTTAGGCGCTTGATGGCTTCTTTCATTTTCTTGATTTGCTTCTGCTGCTCCTGGTAGGCAGCGAACTGGCGAAGCAGCCTTTCCTCCCGCTCCTTGACGAACGCACTGTAGTTGCCGATGTAAAACTCTGCTTCACCGCCGTCTACGTGATAAATCGACGTCACGACAGCATCGAGGAAGTAACGGTCGTGCGAGATAATCAGCACGGTTCCCGGATAGCTCTTCAGGAAGGTCTCCAACCATTCCATCGACTCGACATCCAAGTGGTTGGTCGGCTCATCCAGCAGCAGAACGTCGCTTCGCTGGCATAACAGGCGCGCCAGGCCAGTTTTCGTCTTCTCTCCGCCGCTTAGCTGCGCAAAGGACGTATTCAAAAATTCGGGTGACATGCCCAGCCCCTCTGTTACCTGTGCCATACGGGTCTCCCACTGGTAGCCATCCAGCAGCTCAAATTCTTCCTGCAGCTTCTGGTAGCGCTGCATGAGTAGCTCCAGCTCTTTTTCCGAGTCGAAGGCAGCGCTCATCTGCTCTTCCAGCACGCGCATCTGCTTCTGGATCTTCCCGACTTCAGCGAATGCCTCCGCGATCACATCGCGCGCAGACCAGGCTGGATCGTATTGTGGCGTTTGCGGCAGATAGGCCCATACGCTGCCTTTTGCACGGTATAGCTCTCCTGCATCTGGCGCCTCCACTCCTGCCAGCACCTTACACAATGTCGTCTTGCCCGCGCCATTCGGTCCTACGATCCCTACGCGTTCACCTGCTTTTATTTCGAGGGTCACATCCTGCAGAACAGGATCTGCTCCGTATGATTTTTGCAATTGTTTGGTAGCCACGATAATCATGTTTGATTTCCTCCTAGAAATGGGGTTGCATCGGATCGGTATTTCCGGTAAAGAACGCAAAAAAGCTGCAGGCATCTACCCGCAGCATCATTCGTGATCCATTCGTTTTCGTCAAAGCACAAAAATCACGCTTTGCACGTCACGTAATCCTTGCTAGCTCGCACTAACAAGTTCTCCCCGATCGATGGTTGGTACGCCTCTGGTTTTCCGTTCAGTTGTTTGGTTAAAAAAGGGCAGACTGATCCCGTTGACAGTAAAATCATGTGTCATACTGGTAGTCTCTACCACAAACCAAGCGTGAACGGCTCCAACCACGTACCTACACCTCCCTTTCAAAAGAGAAAAAATGGAATATGTTTAGACTATACAGCAAGCGCAAAGGAATTTCAACAGAGAATGTTACTCCTGTTCCTTGGAAAAGAGCACCTTGTTCGTATCCGCATCGACGAAAACAACGGTCGTATAGGGAGGTAGCTCCGCTTTCGCCACGACATAGGGGTAAGTGATGACCTGCGGATACATTTTATCCGGATCAGGAGAAGTCAGTTTGACAGAGACGATGAGCTGCTCCCAGGTCCATTGCGTACCGGTTACCTTCAAGCCATAGCCTGGATTTGGCGACTCGCCACGTGCAATGACGAACAAATTTCCCTGCTGGTGAATGCCCTGGTTCATTTTGACCGATTCGACGAACTTCTGCTCTTCCGCTGTCAAGCTATCCGGTTCCAGCAAAGTCAAACCGCCCTCTTTGAGGACCGTTATGATCTCGATTTTCTTTTGCTGAGCGTTCCAAGAAATCTCATGTCCAGCCTGTTCAACAACCCATCTAAGGGGCAGATAGACTTCTTGATCCCGCAGCACGGCATGCTCTCCGTTTTCCTGCTTTTGACCGTTCACGGTGACCTGTTCCTGATCAAGCAGGAAGGTCAGCAAGCGGCTCTCCCCTATTTCCAGCGTGCCTGTATTTCCGTTCCGGTTCCATGTCGCTTGGAGGACCTTCGCTGCGTCTTGAGCGACAATGTACGTTTTTTCCTGTATAAGGATGGGTTCCTTAGTCAAATTTTTCAATTGTCCGTTCACCATTAAGGTCGCAGGGATAGGAGCATTCACTTGGAATGTAGCTTCAGCCGGTAATGTCATCGAAGAAAATCCGATCTGCAATCCCAGAACTATCGCTAAGACGGTCTTGCCCTTCATTAATGCCAACCTCCATTCATTCTGTTCATTCTTGCCGGTTCTACCCTGTAAGACTAGTGTTCGATTCAATTCGTTTCATATCCTGTAGCCTAGTAAGAAAACCTAAATAGCCGAATCCTTCTTATTAAAGGATTCGGCTATTTTGAACATCTTCATTAAGCTTTTTGATCATTTCAAACAGTTTGATTAATGTTGCAGCAGGCTTCCCATGTAGACGACAGCCGGGATGGTGAGCAGCGCAAGCAGGGTGGAGATTAATGTCGTCATCGCCCCCATCTCTTCATCGCCTGCATAACGCGCAAACAAGATCGAAGCCAATGTCAAGGTAGGCATCGCTACCTGAATCAAGGTGATGCTGGCAATCTCCGCATCAATCGGGTACACGGATAGCAAGAGCGCTGTCAGCAAAGGAAACAAAAACAGCTTGAAAATGATCGGAACACTGATCAACCGGATAGGTACAAGGCGTTTGGCCTGTAAAAAATGAGGCATCAGCATCCCGATATACAGCATCGCGAGAGGGGAAGCCAGCTTGGACAACGTCCCGAAAATTTGCTTGGCTGGCTCGGGGGGAACAAATCCGATCAAAGCGAAAGTAAGTCCACCAACAATCGCAAGCATCGGGATGTTGATCAAGGATTTTAATCCCCTCAGAGAGAAGGCCCCTCTTCCTTGCAGCATCATGACTCCGACCGTCCACAAGACGATATCAACACCCGCATCGAAAATGGCTGCCAAAAGAGCGCCTTTTGGACCAAATAATGCAGCACAGAGCGGAATCCCGATAAATCCGGTATTTCCCAAGCCAGACAAAATGGCGATCTGTCTTCTTTTTTTCTCATCTACGGGCAGCGCACGAGCGCCGAGCCAGCCCATAAAAATGCCGAAGCAATTCAGAAGAACAGAAATGAAGAATGTGGTTACGATTTGCGTCCAAAGCTGGTCATCAATCGGAGTTTGAAAGATACCATCCAGGATGATGCACGGCAAAGCTACATTGACAATTATCGTAATGACAAGCTGTCTCGAATCATTCGTCAGCGGCTGCCTGAAGCCAATGAATCCGCCGATGCCGATAATGACAGCCATAATGAGGATCGATTGCAGCAACGTTTGGAATTCCACGCTCTATCCTCCGACCTATGGTTCCACGGGGAGCCACATCAGCTTGTCAGGCTCGCCTTTTTCACAGGACCGCAGCAAATCTCCACAGATGGGCACCACTAGTTCGAGCGGCACACACCAATTTGCCGGAAATGCGATCTCTTCTCCCTCGATCACCAAATTGGACATCAAGGCCGACAGCTTGTCTGTCGCAAGAACGAAATGGCGTTCGACCGGCTCATGCTCCTTCCATTGCACCAGGACCTTCCCTTGATTGCCGCCGGCAACCACAAGGTCCACGTGATCCCCGTAAGCAGCATGAACCAGCGTGTGGGATATGCCATTCAACTGCGCGATTCCTTTTAACACTTCATGCCAGGCTACGTGTTTTTGTTCTTCAGCCGTTCCATCCATATAGACACGCCAATCGTTTAACATGTGCGAAGACTCCTTTATCAACTTCTGTTGTATTACCTGCAAGGATTGCAAGAATCGTTTCTTTCATACCGTACTCATTGTACGCTTCTTTCCCAGGTTGCTCAACTGTCAAACCCCCCCCTCTTCAGGCATAGACATACCCTGACGGCCATCCGCGTACACTATAGGAAAAATGAAAGGAATCCCAATACCAAGTAAGTTAATGAGATTTAACGCTTTTGTTATTGACAAATGGTATAGCGAACCATACCATATATTCATAAAATCAGATCAAGTTAAAGGGGTTTTATTCATGAAGAAGGCTGTTTTCTCACTGTTATTTGCTAGTTTGCTCATCGGAATTACGGGCTGCGGTACTTCGGGTTCCGGTTCTACTGCCCCACAAACTCCGGCTGCCCCTAGTCCCGCTCCAGCAGAAGGAACACAAGAGCAATCCTTGCTGGACAAAGTAAAAGCGGAAGGCAAACTGGTGATCGGTACAGAGGGAACCTACGCTCCATTTACATTCCATGACCAGTCCGGTAAACTGACTGGCTACGATATTGAGGTAGTGACAGAGGTGGCGAAACGGATTGGCGTTGAGCCTGTCTTCCAAGAGACCCAGTGGGATGCGATTTTTGCAGGTTTGGATGCGAAGAGATTTGACGTCGTGGCCAATCAGGTAGGCATTCGTCCTGATCGCCAGGAAAAATATGATTTTTCCAATCCGTACACCGTATCTACGGCTGTTCTGGTGACTCACAAGGATAATACTACTGTGAAAGACTTTGCAGACATCAAAGGACTGAAAGCCGCACAAACCCTGACTAGCAACCTGACCGATATCGCGAGAAACAATGGTGCGGAAATTGTTGGCGTTGAAGGCTTTAATCAAGCGATCGACCTGCTCGTCTCCAAGCGTGTCGATGTGACGATCAACGACGGTCTGTCCTTGCTTGATTTCCTGAAGCAAAAACCAGACACACCGATCAAGATCATCGCAAAAGATCCGAACGTGGCGAAAAACGGCTTCCTTTTCCGCAAAGGCAGCACAGATCTGGTCGATGCCTTCAACAAGGCTTTGGACGAGATGAGCAACGACGGTACCCTGAAACAAATCTCCGAGAAATGGTTTAATGAAGATGTTTCCAAATGATTGGTTTGATAACCCAGATCGATTGAACCGATTGATTGATATTGCGCAAAGCTCCTTTCTCCCTCTGGTGAAAGGAGCCTTGCTCTATTCTCTCACCTTGGCCATCATTTCCTTTTTTATCGGCCTGATACTCGCGATCCTGACCGCTCTCGCCCGGATTTCCGGGATTCGTCCGCTTGTAGCGCTCGCTCGCATCTACGTTTCGATCATTCGCGGTACCCCATTGCTCGTGCAGCTGTTCATCATTTTTTACGGCTTGCCCAGCATCGGTGTGATGATCGACCCGATTCCCTCCGCCATCATCGGCTTTTCCTTGAGTGTGGGAGCTTATTCCTCCGAGGTGGTTCGGGCTGCGATCCTGTCTATCCCAAAAGGACAGTGGGAAGCTGCCTATTCGATCGGGATGACGTACTGGCAGGCATTGAAACGGGTGATTCTCCCCCAAGCAGCTCGGGTCAGTATCCCGCCTTTGTCCAACTCCTTTATCAGCTTGGTGAAGGATACCTCGCTGGCTGCTGCCATTCTCGTCCCCGAGATGTTTCGCAAGGCGCAAGAGCTGGTCGCATCCACCTATGAGCCACTGCTCCTGTACGTCGAAGCAGCTTTTATCTACTGGATGATCTGCTTTGTGCTCTCCATCTTGCAGGACCGCATCGAAAACAGACTGGATCGTTATGTCTAAAAAGCAGGTGAATAGTTACGATGATTCTCGTCCGAGATTTATATAAGCAGTTTCACTCCTTGCAGGTCTTAAAAGGCCTCTCTCTTTCTGTCCCCAAAGGGAAGGTCGTGGTGATCATCGGCCCTTCCGGTTCAGGGAAGACTACGCTGCTGCGATGTCTTAATGCTCTAGAGCAACCCAACAGCGGTACGGTCCAGATCGGGGAAGTAAAGCTCGACTTCGCTCAAAAAGTCGATCGTGCCCGCATTCAACAGTTGCGCCGACAGACGGGGATGGTCTTCCAAAGCTACAACCTCTTTCCACACATGACAGCTCTGCAAAACGTCATGGAAGGCCCGGTGACTGTGAAAAAAGTGGAGCCACAAAAAGCGCGGGCAAAGGCTTCGGCTGTACTGGCAAAAGTAGGGCTGGCTGATAAGGAGGCGCATTACCCCGCTCAATTGTCTGGCGGTCAGCAACAGCGTGTAGGCATAGCCCGTGCCTTAGCGATGGACCCCCAGGTGATGCTGTTCGACGAGCCTACCTCTGCTCTCGATCCGGAGCTGGTCGGTGAAGTATTGAAAGTGATGAAGGAGCTGGCGCAGGAAGGAATGACGATGGTCGTGGTCACCCATGAAATGAGCTTTGCCAAGGAAGTGGCAGACGAAGTGATTTTTATGGATCAGGGGGTCATCGTGGAGCAGGGAACGCCTGAGCAGTTGTTCCGCAACCCTCGTGAAGAACGTACACGTCAGTTTTTACAGCACCTGCAAGCGAAGGATGCCTGAATGTGAAAAGCCCCTCTGTCCATGTATCATCGAACAGAGGGGCTTCTCTCAATCAAGACGATTCTCAATCATCGCAGAAGCACAGCACCAGCAAAATAATAATGATAATCCACCAAAAACCTCCGTCAAAGCCAAAACCACGCCCCATTCGACTCTCTCCTTTCAGTCATGATTGGAAGGCGCTGCCTTATACGGAAAAGCAGCGTTTCACTTATCAATCTATGAACAGGGGGTCCCGTCCGCGTGGATGCCTGTCTATACAAAAGCCTAAATCTCTAAAAACGGGTGATTGCCGGATCACATTGGCGATAAATTAACAATGACTTCAAACTAGCTATACGCCTGCTTAACATCCAATCTTTAGTATAAAAGATGTCAGCTAAACGATGGACATGACGTCCCCGTTTTTCCGCCCGTTTCGCCCCCTATTGCGGGCGGATTTTTTCCACCAAAAGAGGATGCACCACAAGTTGATTCACCACTTGTGAGCATCCTCTTATCCTTCTTCTACTTATTCGAACCGCGAGAATTTTTGTTCAGCTGGTGTTCGGGGCGCTGCTTGCGGTGCTTCTGCACGATCAAAAAATCCGAGGTGCAGGAACCCGACGATCTTTTCTCCTGGCTGGACGCCAAGAATTTGGCGGGCCTTCGGATCCAGGTTGTGCGGGTTGGTTTTCCACACTACGCCGAGGTCCTTCTCCCAAGCGAGCAGCTGAAAATTTTGAATCAACGCACTGGTCGCGCAGAAGTCCTCTTCCCACTGTTTTTGTCGCGGGTCCTCGTTCATGATGACGATCAGAAAGGCGGAAGGCTCGCTAAACAGACCGCGACGCTTTTCCTGTTGATCTGCTGCGAACGCTGGCATCATGCGTTCGATAAAATCAGCCTTTTTTTCACTGGAGACGAATAAAAATCTCCATGGCTCTCTTAATCCGTGATTGGGTGCGTACACCGCATCGTTGAGCAGCTCAAGAACCAGCTCTTCAGGAACCGGGTCAGGCTTGTATCCTTTTTTTATGGAGCGTCGTTCTCGAATAATGGAAGCAATCGACACATCATTCACCTCTTATGTAAAAGTAGTCGCAGACCGTTTGTTTTGATAATGGTTATCATTTTCATATATTATCCTTTACCTGCTAGAAAATCAAGTAAAACATGCATAGACAAAAACCCGGACTTTTTGCCCGGGTTGATTTATATCTAATGTGTTAGTCCATCATCTGTACCAGTTTTCGAGAGACGAGCAACAGGATGGCTCCCATCACAATGGAAATTGCACCGATCAGGCTGAATACCTCAAAGTAACCCAATGACTGCGTAAAAGCGGCCAATTTCCCACCCAGAATATTGGCAACGCCCGTGCTCGCCAGCCATACCCCCATCAGCAAGGAAGCGAGCTTGATCGGGGCCAGCTTGCTTACCATCGAAAGCCCGACTGGTGAGAGAAACAACTCTCCTAGTGTGTGCATGAAATAGGTAAGGACAATGAACAGGATATTCGATTTCACTACCACATTCTGTTCGTCACTTCCCGTTTGCAGGACAGCCAGTATCACTATCATGTAGCCGATTCCCAGCATGATCATGCCGATCCCCATTTTGGTGGGAATACTCAGATCTCCTTTTTTCGAGGCAGCCAGCTTGATCCATACCGAAGACAAGATTGGCGCAAAAATGACGATAAACATCGGATTGAGTGACTGAAACCAAGCTGTAGGCACTTCCCAGCCGAATACATGCTTGTCCACAAATATATCCGTATAGAGCGTCAAGGAGCTGCCCGCCTGTTCAAAGCCAGCCCAAAAAAAAAACGACAAAGCAGGTGATGATAATGATGACGGCCGTACGTTGTTTCTCCTTCTTGGTCAGCGGTGCATGTGCTGCTGCTGCTTCTTGCGGATCTGGTGATTTGCCGACAGGTCTTTTACCAATGTCCCCCAGGTATCGATCTCCCAATGAATTAAACAGGATCTGGCCAATCACCATCCCGATGGACGCTGCGAGGAAGCCGTAGCGATAGCCGTAATGGACAACCCCTTCCACCGTCGTTTTAAAGAGATCCTCTGCCAAGTAGCCGCAAACCAGTGGTGCGATGAAAGCACCTACATTGATTCCCATATAAAAAATGGTGAACGCTGCATCCTTGCGCTGATCCTGATCCGAATACAGCTCACCGACCAGTGTCGAGATGTTTGGTTTGAAAAAGCCGTTTCCAATGATCAACAAACCAAGACCTGAATACAGCCCTACCAGGCTATGTTGGGCAAACAGCATGAAATTGCCTAACGCCATCGCTACTCCGCCGATCGTAATCGCCAGTCTGCGGCCAAGGAAACGATCTGACAAATAACCGCCTGCTAGTGGCGTAAAATAGACGGCACCCGTAAAAAAACCGTACAGGCTCATAGCTGCACCCTTTTCAAAGCCCAGCCCCCCGCTGATAAAAGCTGTTGTCAAATACAGCGTCAAGAGCGCTCTCATGCCATAATAGCTAAACCGCTCCCACATCTCTGTCAGGAACAGAAGGTACAGACCCGGTGGGTGTTTTTGTCTCCCCTGTTTGCTCAGGGTTGCATTCATCCCATCTCCCCCCTTTTTCATTCGGCTGGACCGATTGCACCTTACCCGATTTACTATTTGTCAGAACGCTCTTTTTATGCCTCATCCGGAACGCTCCCTTGGAAAAACAACATACGGCCCTCTCATAGAGGTACCGTATGTTGTCGTCCCTATTTAGCGTTAGACAAACCCCAATTCATCTGCCAGCACGAGAAACATGGCGTGCGACCAGAGCAGCGGTACAGCAGGTGGCCCTTCGCTTTCCAGCCAGCGATGATAGTCTTCTGGCGCAAGCAGGTGCTCCTGTACCTGCTCCGGCAAGCCCGCAGGCTGGTCTTTGGTCGCGATCCATACCAAGAGCTCCTCTGCCTCTTTGCGTCTGCCGACTTGAACGTAATACCAGCCCAGCCAAGCGGTTAAAAGCGGCCACTGCCCTCCTCCGTAATACGTGTCAGCAGCATAGCGGTGAACCCCGTTTCCAGTCAGAAGCTCCCGCTCAATTTGCGCCACAGTCCCAGCCAACAGGGGATCATCGATACAAACCAAGCCAAAGGGCAAGCCAATCCACAGCGAGCTTGCATCTACTGCGGGATTTCCCAGCGATTTTACAAAGCGATTACCCAGCACGCCTTTTTCCCGAACAAACTGCCGGATTTCAGCTGCCAAGCTGGCGCATTCATCGGCACGCTGGGGAACATGTGGCTCCATTGCCTTGATTCCCGCATACAATGCAGCGAGTGTTGTCGGATGCAGCTTGTCTCCCGCTTCCTCCCAGCAGTCGAAGTTGGGCAAGCGCCAGCACGCCGCCAAATAATCCAGCGTCAGCTCGATTGAGGGTGCGAAGGCTTGAATCCATTCTCGCTCGCCACTCATGCGGACATGCTCGGCAAGTCCCCACAGCCAGGTACCGTAGCCATCCAGTTGGAAGCTGCCCCACTCGCCCGCTACCTCATCCCCCTCTACAGTGTAGCGGGTATGTAAAAACAAGTCGTTCCAGTGGACTTCTCCCTCATGCTGCCGTACATAGGCAATCGCATGATGCGCTTTACCAGCATGCTTTTGAATGACCCCATCACACCATTGGTAAAACCGGCGAGCGCTCTCATGCTGACTGACGCGGTTCATGGCATACGCTGTAAATGCCCCGTCACGCAGCCAGGCATAGCGATAGTTGGCAAACCCGGGAGAAGCCAGGTATGCGCCTGTCTTGGCCTGATTTTGCTTGATCAGCTGAATGCTCTTCGCAATGAGATTCTCCTTCGTTACAACCATCCCCCTCTCTCTATTGCTACCCTATGCTTGTGCGCTTGCATATAGAAAAAGGAAAAACTCCACCGTCTTAGGCGACAAGTGGAGTTTCCTGTGTCATTATGAATCCTTGTCTGTACTTTCCGAAAGGCTGAGGTAGTGTTGAAGCTCTTCATAGAAGGCAGGGTTGCATGCCATAACGCTGCTTTTCTGGTCGAACGGCAATGGAGTACCTGCCATCGAGGTGACACGTCCGCCTGCCTCTTCCACAATAATTCTTCCTGCGCCAAAATCCCAAGCGTTCAGGGAAAGGCTGACATAGCCATCCAATCTCCCTGCCGCGACATACGCCATCTCCAGGGCTGCACTGCCCAAAAGTCGCATGCCGCGCACTTTGCCTGCCAGCTTTTTCACGATCAGATCAATGCCCATCTGCTCAGCCCGTTCATTCCAGAAGACACTGGTGCACAGCAAGGCCTCTTCTAGTCGAACATGCCGTTCCAAGCGCAGCAGTCGGTCGTTCAGAAATGCTCCTTCTCCTTTTACCGCATAGAACAACTCGTCGCGTGAAGGATCGTAAACCGCTCCGACCAAACCCTCACCTTTGTGATAAACGGCAATAGAGACGGAAAAATTGATTTGCTGATGGACGAAATTGGTCGTTCCGTCGATGGGGTCTATTACCCACAATGTATCGTACTGACCTGGATCTCCGACAAAGGTCCGTTCCTCCCCCAAAATTCCGTGATCCGGAAAGCGCTCGAGAATCAGATTGATTACGTGCTGCTCGACTTCTTTATCTACAGCCGTAACCAGGTCGGAGGCAGATGTCTTGTATTCTACGGTAAACGGCTCTCTCATACGTGCCAGACTCAATTGTCCCGCTGATCGGGCACAATGCAGAGCCAGCTCCTTTAACGCCGCCAGTGATGATGATTGCACACTTATCGCCACCCAAACATGACTTTGCCTCTAGTGTACCATACTTTACCTCCTGTTACACCCTGACTAGAGGCAGTAGGCTAGAAAGGTGGTCGCCCTGTTTCCTTCCCACCACTACGGCTGGATTAACTTGCACGATAAGAGGGAGATCCGATCTTTTCCTCGGACCTCCCCCTTTACGAAAGCTCTCTAGCAACAACGTGTAACTCCGCCTTTTTCATAACGCTCACGCAAAGCATAGATGTAGTATTCGCGCTCTGTCATCGGGAAAACTCCCGGCGAAGCATGTGTGATATACCAGTGCTGCAGATAACGATCGTAGTCCGGCATGCCAAAGATCGTCTTGATCGCGGAACTCACACGGCGCAAGGACTTGCGAATCGCTCTCCACTTTTTCCTCATGCTACGTGATGTCCCGTTCCATCCAGGATATCCCCTTTGGACTGGATATAGGGGGATTCTTGCAGCTGGTATTTTTTGCCCCGAATGATGCTGGTCCACAACCGTATGCCATCTGCGATGATGCCGATCGTGATGATCATAAAGATCGCACACACCACAGCGTCAATCTGGTCGTTCAAGATCATTTTTTGCGCGGCTTCCACTGATTTCACCCCTGCCGGAAGTGTTCCTGCATCCAATGCTTTCTGGAACACATCTGCGTGTGCGAGGAAGCCGATTTTCGGATCAGCATGGAACAGCTTCTGCCAGCCTGCCGTGAGCGTAGCCGCTGTCAACCAAGCCATCGGTACGAGTGTTACCCAGGAATAACGCGCCTTGCCCATTTTGAAAATAATCGTGGTTCCCACGGTAAAAGCAATGGCTGCAAGCATCTGGTTGGCAATTCCGAAGAGTGGCCACAGTGTGTAAATACCTCCAAGCGGGTCCATGACCCCTTGCAAGAGGAAGTACCCCCAGCCAATCGTGATAATGGCAGAACCGATGAGATTGCCCGGCAGCCAATTTACCTGCTTCATTTTCGGGATCACGTTGCCCAGCATGTCTTGCACCATGAAACGCCCTACACGTGTACCTGCGTCAATCGTCGTCAGAATGAAAACGGCTTCAAAAAGGATCGCAAAATGGTACCAGAAAGCCATCAGTGCCTTACCGCCCAAAATTCCCGAGAATATCGTTGCCATCCCGATCGCTAGTGATGGTGCGCCACCTGTGCGGGAGAGAATCGTCTTCTCCTGAATGTCATCAGCCAGGGTCGTGATCATGTCAGGCGTAATCGTATAGCCCCAGCTGGAAATGGTTTGCGCTGCGGCGACCGCATCCGCACCAATTACGGCTCCCGGTGAGTTGATCGCAAAATAGATACCTGGCGTCAATACACACGCCGCGATCAAAGCCATGACCGCGACTCCGGACTCCATCAGCATGCCGCCATAACCGATCAGCGGAGCATGTGATTCCTTGGCGATCATCTTCGGCGTCGTTCCCGATGAGACGAGGGCATGGAAACCAGATACGGCCCCGCAGGCGATCGTGATAAACAGGAACGGGAACAGATTGCCCGCAAATACAGGTCCGGTACCATCGATAAACTTGGTCAGGGCAGGCATTTGCATTGGTGGCAGAGTCAGAATAATCCCTACGGCCAGCACCGCAATCGTCCCTACCTTGAGGAATGAGCTGAGATAGTCACGAGGCGCCAGCAACAGCCAGACTGGCAGCACGGATGCAACAAAGCCGTAGACGATAATCATCCAGGCCAGCTGTACTTTGGAGAAGGTAAAAGCAGGTCCCCATGTCGGTGAAGCCGCTACCGCCTGACCCCACCAGAGAGACAGAAACAGGAGCGCAAGTCCGATCAGGGAGCCTTCCACGACTCGTCCAGGCCGGATGTATCGCATGTACAATCCCATCAATATCGCAATCGGCAAGGTCATGAAGATCGTAAAGGTAGCCCAAGGAGACTCTGCAAGTGCGTTGACCACAACCATTGCCAGTACGGCAATCAGGATGATCATAATCGCAATAATACCAACCAACGCAAGTGCTCCACCTACGGGTCCTATCTCTTCCTTGGCGATCTGCCCCAATGTTTTTCCATTGCGGCGCATCGAACCAAACAGAATGATGAAGTCCTGCACAGCACCGCCGATCACGACCCCCACAATGATCCAGATCGCGCCCGGCAAATACCCCATCTGGGCGGCGAGTGTCGGACCTACGAGCGGTCCTGCACCGGCAATCGCAGCAAAGTGGTGTCCGAACAAAACCCATTTGTTCGTCGGCACGAAGTCCTTCCCGTCGTTGTTCACCTCTGCAGGTGTGGCCCGATTGTCATCGAGACCCATGATTTTCTTGGCAATGTAACGGCTGTAAAAACGATAAGCAACGGCATAAGTGCAGACAGCAGCAGTCAGCAGCCAGAATGAGTTGACTGATTCACCGCGTGACAGGGCCAACACACCAAAACCGACGGCCCCTAGCGCGGCGATCCCGCCCCAGATTAGGACTGAGAGAAGCCATTTCTTCATTCATTCTCCTCCTCGCTTCAATATTCAGGCAATTCACCTGAATCGAAGGTATCATAGCGAGGGGACAGACCATAGGGAAAGTGGATGAATGGTAGAAAATGGGGCACGAACGGTAGCAGACGGGACATGGATGTAAGCGGATTCATAATAAATCCTAGAACACATAGAGCATGAGCAGATAGACGATAAGGCTTGGAAGGGCTGCGAGCAGGATGCATGATCCCACCAGATAAAACGATAAGGTATCTGCCCAGGTAAGATCCTGCATGAAAAAGCTGATCAGCCAAATGCCAGCCTGAAGTATACAGCCGACGATCAGTGATTTCAGCATGTGCTCCACTCCTTTCACTTGCTAGCTGATTGCATCAAAATCCCAGTCTGCGCTTCAATTCCTTCACGACATTGCGGCTAACAGGAATTGCCGTATTCCGCTGATCCTGCATGACCAGGTGGATCGCCCCTTTGAACCATGGCACCAGCTCGGCCGTCTTTCCAAGGTTGACTATGTAAGCGCGATGGGTACGGAAAAACTGGTGTGGTGATAGTCGATTCTCCAGCTCCTGCAAGGTAAAGGAGGTCGCGTATTGCTCGCAAACGGTGTAAATGCTGGCATAGCGCCCTTCCAGCGTTGCGTATACGATCTCGTTGGGGTCGATCAGCATGATCTTGCCATTTTTTTCGACGGGTACGCGGCGTGGATTTTGTTCGGTCAGCACGTTTTGCAGCAAATGATGCAGTCTCTCTTCCAGATTTTCCGCAGGCTGCGCTTCCGACGATGCTGGATTGGGCTTTCCTTCCCTAGTACCCATCAGCCTCCGCAGCCGATTCATCGTTTTTTCCAGCCTCTCCTCGCTGAACGGCTTGACGATGTAGTCGACTGCCTCCGTCTCAAATGCGCGTACTGCGTGGATTTCATACGCACTGGCAAAGATGATCACAGGTGGCTTGTGCATCGATTCCAACAGCTCCTGGCCGAGGTCTACCCCGTCCCGATCGTGCAAGTGAATGTCTAAAAAAATGGCATCTGGATTCATGATCATGACCTGCTCCATCGCTTCCTCGCCATTGCTCGCCTCGCCAATCACCAAGACGTCTGAGAATTGCTCCAGTAAAAATCGAAGCTCTGCTCGAGCAGGCGCTTCATCATCCACGATGAATACTCTTAGCACTCACATTCACTCCTACAGGAAGTTGTATGACACAGGTCGTTCCGTGGTTTGGCTCGCTCTTAATGGTAATGCCATGTGGAGGTCCATAGATGGATTGGATACGGCTTTTAACATTGGTCAGTCCGATTCCGGAAAGGCGCCTCTTTCCGTCTTTTTGCTGCTGCGGATGGTGGATTTCCTGCTCGGTCATGCCTACCCCGTTGTCGGCGACAGTCAGCTCCAGCACTTGATTTTCCAGGCGGCGAGCCGAGATGGTCACGACCCCTCCTTCTTTTTTGGGTAGCAATCCGTGCTTGACTGCATTTTCCACCAGAGGCTGCAGGATCAGCCCTGGAACGACACATCGCTCAATCCCTCGCTCAACCTCGTAGACGACTTGCAGCTTCTCTCCAAAACGGGCACGCTCAATCGACAGATACGCCTCAATGTGCTCCAGCTCCTCCGACAGAGTCACAAATCCCCCGGAGTCATGCAGGTTTCTGCGGAAGTATTCGCTCAAATGAATCAACAGCTCACGTGCCTGTTCGGGCCGGAAGCGGATGAACGAAACGATCGTATTCAAGGCATTAAATAAAAAATGCGGATTGATCTGTGCGTGCAAAGCTTTGATTTCCGCATCTGCCAAAAGGCGGGACTGCTTTTCCAGCTCGGCCAGCTCCAGCTGAGTCGAGATCAGGTTGCCCAAGCCTCGAACCAGCTCCAGATCGACGGCAGACAGCTTGCGTGAACGATCCTGGTATAGCTTCAAAACACCTACTGTCTCCCGTTTGCGCAGAAGAGGAACTAAAATTGCGGAGCGTAGCGCGCAGTTTTGTTCCCTGCAGCCGATCTCCTCTTTATTGCGGGCGATCAGCACCTGCTTGGTATCGAGTACCTCTCTCGTCGCTTTCGTCGTGATCCCCTGACCGACGACGTGATGAGATGCCCCTGATCCGACGTGTGCCAGCACCGTTTTTGTATCCGTGATAGCGACGGCAGCAACCCGTGTCGTGCGCAAAATCTCCTCTGCTACTTTTCGTGCAGACTCGTAGGTCAATCCTTGGCGCAGATAGGAGAGCGTTTTGTCCGCCACCTGCATGGTCCGCTGTGCCTGAAGGGCCCCTACGCGGTCCTCCTCTTTTTTAGCCAGATCAATAATGATAATCAAGATGGCGATTCCCACCGAGTTGACGACGGACATGGGTACGCTGATCGACTGTACGAGCGCCAGAGCATCGGCATACGGACGCGCTACCAGCAGGATGATCCCCATCTGCATCCACTCGGCTACAAAACCGACGATCAAAGCGGTTGTCCACCCAATTTCCTGGTTGCGGTTCCGACGATACTGGTAGACTAAACCCGCGATCACCCCTTCACTGATGGTCGAGATCGCACAGGCCAGATCGGTAAAGCCGCCCAGTGAATAACGGTGAATACCGGCGATCAGTCCTGTCAGCAGGCCAACCCAAGGTCCTGCCAAAAGCCCTGCCACAACCGTACCGATCACCCTGGAGTTGGCGATAGCGTCCTGATACCAGATGCCATTGTAGGTTCCCATGATTGAAATGGTCGAAAAAATCAATACCATGATTGCATTTTCCTTGCGTGTCGCCCGTTGATTCAAAATACTCCGAAAAGCGCGAACACGCGTAAACAACAGAGCCGCCACGATCAGAACAGCGGTCCGCTCCGCCAAAGGGATCATCAATTCCAGATTCACGGGCCTTCACACCTCCACGAACTTCCACTATCTCTCATTATTGTGAAGAAATGAAGATTTGGTCAAGTAAACGCAAAAAAAAGCGACAGATCAAACCACCGCTTTTCATTGCATCTATGCTTGTTTTTATAGGACACGCATTAAAAATTCGCGCGTGCGATCCTCTTTCGGGTTGTTGAAGATATCTTCCGGTGGCGCCAGCTCCAAAATTCTTCCGCTATCCATGAAGGCCACCCAATCCGCTACTTCCTTGGCGAAGCCCATCTCATGCGTCACGATGATCATGGTCATTCCTTCCTTGGCCAGCTGCTTCATCGTCTCCAGAACCTCCCCGACCAATTCCGGATCGAGCGCTGACGTAGGTTCATCAAACAGCATAATCTCCGGCTTCATCGCCAAGGCACGAGCAATCGCCACACGCTGCTTCTGTCCCCCAGAGAGACTGGACGGATAGACATTTGCCTTTTCTTCCAAGCCTACTTTTTTCAGGAGCTGCATAGCTTCCTTTTTGGCTTCTTCCCGGTTCGCCTTGCGGACGATGAGGGGAGCTTCGATGACATTTTCCAACACCGTCTTGTGCGGAAACAGGTTGAAGTGTTGAAAGACCATCCCTACCTTTTGCCTGATCTTGGACAAATCATCCTTTTTCGGGTCAATGCTGTTTCCTTCGATCAGAATTTCTCCGCCGTTCTTGATCTCCAGAAAATTGATGCATCGAATCAAGGTGCTCTTTCCCGATCCGCTGGCGCCAATCAGCACCACCACTTCTCCTTTGTTCACTTCCAGGTTAATGTCTTTCAACACCTCAACCTCTCCGAAGCTTTTCTTCAGGTTTCTGACGCGAATCATCTCATGTTTCCCGCTCATGGTATCCCTCCTCTAGTCCCCTTTTGCCATACGCTTTTCTAATTTGTTGACCAGATATGTGAACAGCATCACGATCACCAGGTAATATACCGCTACGATCAAGAAAAACGTCATTTCATCAAAGGTCTCTGCTGATAAGCGGCGGGCCATCGAGAAAAGCTCGTCCATTGCAATAAACGCCGCGAGAGAAGATTCCTTCAGTGAGAGAATAAACTGATTGCCCAGCGGTGGAATCGAGCGCTTCAAAGCCTGAGGCAGGATGATTCGACGCATGGTTTGGGCAGGAGACATTCCCAGCGAAAGCCCGGCTTCCATCTGTCCTTTGTCGATGGATTGGATGGCGCCTCGAAAGATTTCTGCGATGTACGCACCACTGTGAACCGCAAGAGCGAGAGCGGCTGACCAGAATTGTCCCAAATCAACCACTTTATAAAACCCGAAGTAGAGAACAAAGATTTGAACGATCAGAGGCGTACCGCGAATCACCGTGATGTATACATTTGCAATCATTTGAGCGAGTGAAAATCTGGATACTTTTAAAAGCGCGATGAACAAGCCGATCACCGTTCCGACGAGCACAGAAGCAAACGTCAATTCAAACGTCAACAGCAACGGCTTTAAGAAAAACGGGAATGTCCGGATAAACTCTTCGATCAGATGTGAGATACTAGGCACCTTGCCACCCCTCGCTTGTCATGGAATGAACCTACCAAACTCTCGCAAAAAAAGTTTGGTAGGTTATTTGGATCATGGACGATTTAGTCTTTTTTGCTGATGTCGCGTTGGAAGTACTTTTCGCTCAGCTTCAGGTAGGTGCCATCCTCGTGCATTTGTTTCAGCACCTCATTGATTTTGTTCAGCAGTTCCTCGTTGCCTTTGCGCACTGCAATCCCATGCTGCACTTCTGTGAGGGCAGCACCGCTCTTTTTGATCTTCAGACCTTGCTGAATAGCAATTTCACCAACTACGCTATCTGTAATCACTACGTCATGCTTGCCTTGCTCCAGCGCGCGCATGGCTGTCACATCACTGTCGTAGGTCTTGATGTTGTCTGTATATTCGCGTGCCATTTTCTCATGTGTGGTCCCCAAAGCAACAGCCACTTCCTTGCCTTTCAATCCCTCCAGAGTGCTGATATCTCCGTCAGGACGTGTGAAGAGCTGTCCGCCAGACAGGTAGTAAGGATCGGCAAAATCGACCTGCTCTCTGCGCTCGTCTGTGATCGCATGGCTGGCGATGGCCGCATCGTATCGCCCTTCTTTTACCCCAGCGATGATGCCGGAGAACGGAGAGGTTACTGGCTTCGGTTCCAGGCCCAGACGTTTTGCGATTTCATCTCCGATCTCGATGTCAAAGCCAGTCAATTGACCATCCTTGAAGTAGCTGAATGGCTGATACTCACCCGATGCTGCGTAAATGAACGTGCCCGCTTCTTTGGTCATGGAAGAACCGCTTGCTGCTGGCGCGCTGGCTTGTCCACCATTTCCTCCAGCTGGTGCGGCAGACTGACCACATCCCACTACCAGTAATGACATCGAAAGCATCAAGACAGCTAACCCGCTAATTTTCTTTTTCATTTTTTCTTTCCCCCTATTTGGAATCAGTTCGGTTTGGTTTACCTATCAAAAAACGCCTCTCGCATTCCCACCTCCCTTCGACTGACACTAATCATACATTTGTAAATTTTCAGATATAATCAGCGGCGCATCCGTCTTGGTAATGACTTCCTCCAATGTGAAGGGATACATCACTTCTGCCAGGTACAAGCCTCCCTCGGTAACCTCGATCACTGCCCTCTCCGTGATGATCATGTCAACGCAGCTCTTGGCAGTCAGCGGCAATGTACATTCTCTGCAGATTTTGGGTTCATCCCTTTCATT
The DNA here is from genome assembly GCF_029870785.1 of Brevibacillus sp. AY1. Classification (NCBI taxonomy): domain Bacteria; kingdom Bacillati; phylum Bacillota; class Bacilli; order Caryophanales; family Paenibacillaceae; genus Brevibacillus; species Brevibacillus sp. AY1. Next base: position 80,725 of record NZ_JAFLPN010000006.1, on the reverse strand, counting down.
CAGGTGACTCATCAGGACGATGACTTTTTTCGCGTAGCGTGCTAGTTCAACGCCCCCACCAATGCCATAAACACGCTGACCAGGCACAATCCAGTTCGCCAGGTCACCTTTGCGGCTCACCTGCAGGGCTCCCAAAAAAGCCACGTCCAGCTTTCCCTTTCGAACCATGCCATAGGCTATGGAGCTGTCGAAAAACGATGCCCCCGAATGGATCGTGACGGGTGCACCACCTGCATTGAAGAGGTGCACATCCTCTTCCCCTTTTGTAGGAGTGGGACCAACCCCCAGGATGCCGTTGACCGAATGGAACATCACATTCCATTCTGTCGGGAGAAAATCAGCTACCAGCTCCGGGATTCCGATTCCCAGGTTTACGGCCATGCCCGGGTAGATCTCTCGCGCGGCACGGCGTGCAATCATGTTGCGATGATTGATGTCCAGAACCATTAGTCATTCCCTCCGCGAGTCAGTACGATGTAATCGACGAAAATACCAGGAGTGACGATGCTCTCCGGGTCCAGCTCACCCACTGGAACGATCTCCTCCACTTCGGCTATCGTAGTCTTCGCAGCCATCGCTACCAGAGGATTGACATTTCGAGCCGCTTTTTCGTAAATCAGATTTCCGTAAGTATCCGCCTGCTTCGCATAGACGATGCCCACATCTGCTGTCAGTGCAGGTTCCACGAGATATTTTTCACCAGCGTATACGATGAGCTGTTCTTTCTTGGCGGTCACGACACCCATGCCCGGCTCTACTAGAATCGCCGGGATGCCGACTCCACCAGCCCTGATTTTTTCGACCAGAATTCCCTGCGGAAAAAAGATGACCTCCAGCTTGCCCTCCATCATCTGCCGTCCCGCCTGAGGATTCGAGCCGATGTGGGTAGTGAGCATTTTCTTCACCCGTTCTTGCGTAATGAGCTTGCCGATCCCTCGATTCGAGAAGCCCGCATCATTGCCAATCAACGTCAGGTCACGAACCCCTTTGTCCAAAATCTGGTCGATCAACTGATCAGGAGTTCCCATCCCCCCAAATCCGCCGTACATCAAGCGAATACCATCCTGCACCAGGTCTGCAGCCTCATCCATCGTGATTAATTTTGAAACCATTGCGGCTATTCCTTACCCTTCTTCTTTCTATTTGGGCTCCATCGCTCTTTTTTATTGCAAACATCATGCCAAACGGTACAACACGGAGATTGCAGCTTTTTCGACAACTCTCGATACGTTCTTGAATCGATTCCGATTCAAAACCATGCACTTTTCTGAAAAATACCTCTTTTCAATCGAATCGATATCGATTCACTTGTCATCAAAATCGATTCAGTTTACAATTTGCTTACTGAAAATTCATGAAATAGATGGAGGATCTTTCATCATGGAGAGAGATGCAGAAATTCTTGCCTTGTTTCAAACAAGCCGTTTCATCGATATTTTCAACGCTTTGGCTGACGGAATCTACATCTCTGACGCTCAAGGAACCACAATCTGGCTGAACAATGCCAGCGAAAATTTGTGCGGCTTGCCCAAATCCCAGCTCATTGGACAAAATGTCGCTGATCTGGAATCAATGGGGATATTCAATCCTTCCGTCACTCGTCTCGTCATGGAGTCTGGAAAATCGACTACGACCATCCAGTTGGTCAATAAAAAGGGGAAATTTCTCGTTACCGGACACCTGATCACAGACGATCAAGGAAACCCGGAGCTGATTGTTTCCCATTCCCGGGATATTACCGAAGCAGCGCGGGCCAGCTCGCAGCTGGAGGAAACAGTCGCTCTCCTGAAGCGGTACAGCGAAGAGATTCAGCTCATGAAGCGAGAAGCCAATCAAAACCTGTCCACCGTCATGATCGGCAATAGCCGCACTTTCCTCGCCCTGCTCGATCTGATCAAAAAAGTGGCCGTTGCAGACACGACTGTCCTGATCACTGGCGAGACAGGGGTCGGGAAAACCTATTTGGCTGAACAGATTCACCAGCTAAGCGAGCGCTGTGGCGCTCCTTTTGTCCACGTCAACTGTAGTGCTATTCCGGAATCGCTCATTGAATCGGAGCTGTTTGGGTATCAAAAGGGTGCTTTTACGGGAGCCAATCATTCCGGAAAGATGGGTCTGGTCAAGATGGCGGATCACGGTACGCTTTTCTTGGACGAGATCAGTGATCTGCCCTATCACCTGCAATCCAAGCTGCTGCTGCTCTTGCAGAATAAAACCTTCATGCCGATCGGTGGTACCAAGACCTATACAGCAGACATTCGCATCATCGCTGCTACCAATGCCAACCTACTGGAACTGGTTCGTCAGGGAAAATTCCGGCATGACCTTTACTATCGCCTCAATATTTTACCGATGAATGTACCGCCACTTCGTGAACGAAAGGAAGATATCTTCCCCCTGCTCCATCACAACCTGCAGAAATTCAATACCAAGCACAATCAAAAGCGCCGTTTTTCCGCAGATGTGCTGGATCTCCTGCACCATTACGAATGGCCAGGCAATGTGCGTGAGCTGGAGAATCTCGTAGAACGCATCGTCATCACCGCAAAGACAGACGAGATCCTAGTCACGGACCTGCCAGAGGAGCTGCGCAGTATCAATGAACTTGATGAGAACATCCTGACACTAGGTGGACACCTCTCCCTGAATGAACGAATGGAGAAGATCGAGATCGAAATTATTACGAACGCACTGAAGCTGCACAAGACCACAAGAAAAACAGCCTCTGCCCTAGGCATCACACAATCCTTGCTCATGCGCAGAATTAAAAAATACGAGATTCAGCTAGATCCCGAGACAGAGAACATCGGATGAGTATTCTTCACTCACAAAAAAGGAAAGGATGGACTGTCGCCGAAGCTTCAGTCCATCCTTTTATCCGTATTATGACTTGTTACTCGTATATATCCATACCGCATCCCGCAAAAACTCTGCCATACCAGCCTGATGCTTATCGTAATAAGCCTTGAATCGTTCGTCCTCTACGTACATCTGGACGATGCCAGCGTGAGCCTCCTTGCTGTACGCATTCCACGAAAAGGAGAGCCACTGCCGATGGAGCTCTGCGGCTTTTTGGGCAAGCTCCCCTGCTGGATCGCCCTGTTGAAACGCTTGCGCCAGCATTGTCATGACTTCCTCTTCCAATCGCTTCATCGCTTCATATTGCTCCGGGGTCATCCCCCTCAGCTTTTCATTGGAGCGTTCGACGACCTCGTCTCCGTATTTCTCCCGAATTTCTTTTCCGTATTTCTGTTCATTTTCGTCGATCAAGCTTTGCTTGAAGCCTTCAAATTTCTCACGGTCTGTCATCGTCATTCTCCCCTCTTTTTGTGCCATTGTCTTTTCCACGTTGGCAATCAATACATCCAACTGTTTTCTCTTTTCCAAGAGCTGCTCGCGATGCTCGCGCAGCGCTTTCGCATCATCAAAAGCTGGCGAATTCACCAGCTCCTTGATCTGTTCAAGCGGTAGGCCCAGCTTTTGCACGGTGTATTCCATCTGCTCACCTCCCGACAACCTCACTGTACACATTGACGTAATGTCAATGTCAACACGTTCTCCAGCCTTTTTTCCTTCTTATATAGCGTTAACTAAATTCTCTTTTTGAAGGCGCAAAAAAGAAACCCACCGACATCCAATGTGCCGAATGGGTTTCTAGTCTTCTTTTACAGATTTCCGCGCAGCTCCTGCTCACGCTCCAGCGCTTCGAACAAGGCCTTGAAATTGCCGTTGCCGAAACCGCGTGCCCCTTTACGCTGGATAATCTCAATGAACAAAGTAGGACGGTCGACAATCGGTTTGCTGAACAGCTGCAGCAAATAGCCTTCATCATCTTTGTCCACCAGGACTTTCAGCTTTTTCAATGTTTCAATATCCTCGTCGATCTCACCAACGCGATCCTTCAATTCATCGTAGTACGCGTCCGGCACGGAGAGGAAATCCACACCATTGGCACGGAGCTTGGAGACCGTATCGATGATGTCATTGGTCAAAATAGCGATATGCTGGACTCCCGGACCTTTGTAGAACTCCAGGAACTCCTGGATTTGCGACTTGCGGCGTCCTTCCGCTGGTTCATTGATCGGGAACTTGATTCTCCCTGTACCGCTCTGCATCACTTTGGACATCAGCGCAGAGTATTCCGTCGAGATATCGTCATCGCTAAAGTTTTGAACGGCTGTGAAGCCCATTACTTTTTCATAGTAAGAAACCCATTCATCCATCACTTCTACGTTGCCGACGATATGATCGATCCCGATCAAGCCTGTGCTTTCGCTGGTAATCGATGATTCGTAGGCGACATAGCCAGGTAAGAACGGCCCGTTGTAGTTTTTGCGTTCAATAAACGAGTGAACATTTTCTCCATAAGTACCAATCACAGCTTTCTTCACCGTTCCGAACTCATCGGAAAATTCAGTCGGCTCCATGATTGGAATAGCCCCTCGGGAAATCGCTTCTCGATATGCCTGCTCACAGTCCTCTACACGCAATGCCACGTCTTTTACACCGTCTCCGTGCTTGTTCACGAATGCTGCAACCGGGTGATCCGGCGTCAAAGCTCCACTAATCACAAATGTCATATGTTTTTGCTTGAGTACATAGGATACTTTTTCCCGAGATCCGGTTTCCAAACCTGCATAGGCAACTGCTTGAAAACCAAATGCCTTGGTAAAGTAGTGCATCGCCTGTTTGGCGTTTCCGGTATAAAACTCCAGGTAGTCCCAATCCTGAATCGGGAAAAAATCAGTGTTGCCCATCATTAACCCTCCGTTTACTTGTTTTTTACACTTTTGGGATAATTGGTATGATTTTGTCGTTACTTAGAGAATATATTGAAAACGCTTTCCCTCGCAAGAACACCAACCACCGCGAAAACGCTACAACGCTTTCATAGCTTAAAGTGCTGGATTTTTCCAAACCTCTGGTACAATAAGGGCAGTATAGATGGGAGGAAAGGGGCAGAGACACCGTACATGGCAGACTCGATTTCTTGCAACTTGTCGGGATTACGGAAAAAGAGCTGCAGGCCATAAAAGGAAAAAGCAGAGAAGAACGTGAGCGTTTTGTCAAAGTGATGCAGCAGGACAATCCGGATCTCATCACGGATATGGCACGTGAGAAGGAGTATCTGGATTTTTAAGAGCATGCAATCATCGGGGAAAATTCGGATCCAGGAGGACGTACCAGATGAGTCAATGGAATGAAAAAACAGCGAAAGCATTCGACAACATGGCAGAAGAATGGAACCAAAAAAGCGATTCGATGTGGGAAACAGGAAGCCGCAAGACAATCCTCCCCTTCTTGACCCGTCAGGTAGCACCACAGCAAGGTCCAGTATTGGATGCCGGTTGCGGGGATGGGTACGCCAGCTGCAAGCTAGCCGGCGCAGGCTATCAGGTCGAAGGTGTAGACATTGCCGGGGAAATGATTCGGCTTGCCCAGGCACGGGCAGAAAAACATGGCGTACATGTCCATTTCCAGACAGGCGATATCAGCCAGCTGCCGTTCGCCGATCAAACCTTTGCAGGGATCCTGTCGATCAACGTGGTAGAATTCACCCCTTCCCCTCTGAAATCACTCATGGAGCTTCACCGTCTCCTGAAGCCAGGAGGTGTTCTCGTTCTGGGCATTTTGGGTCCTACAGCCGGTCCACGCAATCACAGTTATCGCAGACTCTATGACGAGACGACGATCCAGAATACCATGATGCCTTGGGAAGCCAAAAAGCTGGCTCAGGAAAACGGCTTTGTCCTGATAGATGAGGAACCGGTGTACAAGGAAGGTGTTCCGTCCGAACTGGCAGAGCGCCTTCCTGAAGACTTGCAGGAGGCATTGAGCTTCTTGACGCTGTTTGCCTTGAAAAGACAAGACTGATTGAATTGCGGTGATGGATGAATGGATATGCTCAAGGTATTGCTGCAGAAAAACGATGTCCACTATGAATGGATCAGCCACAATCGGCCAATTCGTACAGCACAGGAAGGGGCCGCTATGCTGGGCATTGAAGTGGGCCAAACTGCCCCTACGCTGGTGCTCAAATCGGAGAAAGGGTACATGGCCTTGATTCTCTAGGCTCCCGCGGTCGTATAGAACTCAAGTCGGTAGCCGAGCTGGTAGGCTGCACCCAGTTGAAAATGGCCCCTCCCCACGAGGTGGAGCAGATTACCGGATACACGGTGGGCAGTGTGCCACTCGCAGGTCACGCTCTCCCTACGATCCTCGATCGGGAGCTGTATCGCCACGCCTCGATCTACGGCGGTACTGGAGTCGGTACCAACACCCTTAAAATCAAGCCAGCCGATCTTGAAAAGCTCAATCAAGTGATTGCTTTTTTACCAGCTCTGCCTGAATGACAAACACGCTTTTCATCTATTACGATATTCAAGGATTGGCGACCTTGACCTCACTCTCGAATTTTATCTTCAAAACGTCATACCATTTGGAGCAAGGCATTCCGAGCAATCACTTCAATTTTCTATTACTCTCTTTGTTATTTCTTCTGTGGTGTTTCAGATTTGTATTCAATAACTTGTAATACTTTGGGTTCAATAGCTTTTAACAGTTGTTCATCTGACTGATTGCTTTTAAGAACATCTCCACAGAAGTGGAAAGGACGGTTCATATCTGGTAGATGTCCTGATAGGTGGCATCATACAGCGTATGAAATGCCTGTTGATCACCATCTTTCATTTTTGTGAGTAATTGGTACATATATTTACTTTCCATTCAGAGGGCCCTCCTGAGAAATACCACGCCCCATAGTTTGGATACGAAAAAACAAGCAGGCACTTTGAATGCCTGCTTGTTGCATGCTTGAGTTATTGCACTTTTACATAAGGAATGTTGTTGCGCTGAATCCAGCCCCATTTACTTTCGATCAAACGGGCGAGCGTCGGCTCTTCCCAGCCGTACAAAGCCTTGTAGAGTCGCTGCGTCTCCAGTAAATCGTTATAGGTCAGATACGGATAGTCAGCACGGGCAAAAGTACCATCCGGGAAGTAGGCGTAGTGCAGATCGCCGTTCTCCAAAATCCATTTTTCTCCCAGGTTGGTCGCACCTGCCAGCATCGTATCGGCCAGCTCCTTGTCTTGCGGCCTGCCGAACTTCTGGTACAAGCTGTACAAGTAATTGACTTCTGCCAGCTGGTGATTGAGCGATACATGTGTGCGAAGATGTGGTGTAGTTGAAGCATAATCCTCCACCAGCCAGCCTGTTCGCGGCCCTTCTATCACATAATGATTGGCTTTGGCATGACGCTGAAAATAATCCGCGTATTGGAGGGCTGACTCACAGAAATCCCCATCCTCATACAGGGTACAGCCTTTCAGCATCAGATTGGCCGCTCCCGTATTAAAACGCGTATCGTAAAATCCATCCGGTATCCCGTAATCATCACGCAGCCATTGAGAGAGTGGCAGTGTTTTCCAATGGCCATCCTCCTCCTGCTGCTCCAAACTGGTCTTCAGCATGACGTACCCCATATTGCTTGCCGCCTTGCTACCTCCTGTAAAGAGGAAGGAACGGAGGATATAGTTTTCCGGAATGCGCCAGTACCCGTTTTCTGCTGTCGGTTCATAGGTTGTTGGACTTTTGTAATGGTAGCCATTGTACAGCCACTTCGCATTTTGTGTAAGATCCAGAGAAAGCCAGACCTGGTCCAAAGAGTATTCGCCCCATCTCACGAGCGGCTCTCTCGACTCCATCGCCCAGATTTCACTGACGTATCCCGCTCTTTGAGGCAGGCGAATCTCTAAATTGATCCCCCGTGATGTCTGCACGACTTCGATCGGAAGCTCCATCCCAGGGAACGTCTCTACCGTTCCATTCCCCAGTTCTTTATAGACGATCGGCTCACCGATCCAGATGTATTTGCCTGAAGTCTCGATAAACCCAGGTGCCACAGGAAGGGTAGTTACGTCACGCAGGTTGACTATATTCCAGTAAGGCTTTTTGTCTTCTCCCTGAGAGAATTCTCGATAACGAAATGTAGCAAACTCTTCTCGAAGCGGAATCGTGATGACGTAAGGCTGGTCATTGTAGTCTGCTGAAACTTGATTCATCCAGTATGTATCGCCATCTTCAAACCTGAATTCCCTCTTTTTCAAAATGGACCCGCCCATGATGTCCAGTGTATCTTTCTGAATGGGCATTTTAGAGTTAGTGTTGGTCGGAACATCGGAAGTAAACAGTCCCGTAACCAGAACAGCAAGCAGAGCGAGCAAAGGTAGTATACGTCTCGACATGTCATCCCCCTATTTTCTTAGAGTAAGTTGGCCTGTCTTGCTTTTCTCGTCGGCATAAGCCTTCTGACCGAACTGCCCGCGCAATGTGGGGAGCTTCAGACATTAGTAAGGACGACTCAATTGTGCATAATGTTTCAATTCATGTTTTCGTCTGGGCTGTTCTTGCATTAGAATACCTGTATGGAAGGAGGAATTATGTACAAATACAAGAAAAAATCCAAGCGTAAATGGTTCCTGATTTTCCTGGCATTCGTGGCTTTTGTCTACGTGAATAACAGCTCACTGCTGGCCTCACCGAAGAACGATTCGCCGGTCCTTCTCGCACATCGAGGACTAGCCCAAACCTTCTCTTTGGAAGGTGTAGAAAACGACACCTGTACGGCTCAACGAATTTATGAGCCTGAGCATCCCTTTCTGGAAAACACGATTCCTTCAATGGAAGCAGCCTTCCAGGCAGGAGCGGATATTGTGGAATTTGATATCGCTGAAAGAGCTGGATGTCGGTTACGGGTATACCGCTGATCAGGGAAAAACCTATCCTTTTCGCGGTAAAGGAGTTGGTTTGATGCCTTCGATGGATGAAGTGCTTACCCACTTTCCTGACAAGTCTTTCCTGATTCATATCAAGAGCAATGATCCTGCAGAAGGCGTGCAGCTAGCCGATTATCTCGCAAAACTGCCGGAAGAGCGGTTGAACCAACTAACGGTTTACGGAGGAGACGAGCCGATTGCTTCCTTGAAGGAATCTCTTCCACAGGTCAGGGTCATGTCGATGGCAACGTTGAAAGCAGGTTTGATACCGTACATCCTGATCGGCTGGACAGGCTATGTCCCTGAATCCTTGCAGCACACACAGCTGCATATACCGGAGAAAATTGCTCCGTGGCTGTGGGGCTTTCCAAATCGGTTCCAGAACAGAATGGATCAGGCCGATACGCGGGGCATTATCGTGGGTGGAGACGGCAGTGATTTTTCCAGCGGCTTCGATTCACTAGAGGACGTCCAACGATTGCCCGCTTCCTATACAGGAGGCATCTGGACCAATCGCATAGATCGTATAGCTCCAATCTATAAACAGGAATAGGTAAAAAAAGGGCTGTCCCTTTGTCTGCGGTCAGACATCCGGGACAGCCCTTTCGTTCGTTCATACAGTTATTTCTTATTTTCCTCAATGATGCCTTTCAGGAACTGTGTCTCGATATTGTTGCCCCTCACCCAATCTGCGAAATCAATGGCGAGGATCTGGCTGCCCCTGGCAACGGACGTCATGATTTTTGCATTCTCGTAGGCGTAGGAAAAAGTATGCAAGGTGCCGAACAAATCGGCATAGTCAGTAAAAAAGAGAGGGGACTGTACGTCCTTGAAGAGAGCAAACATCTCCTCATGGTTATGCGCCTTGTCCCGCAAGCTTTGAAAATAAGCCTGGCGCTTCAATGAGCCTGTAATGACCGATCTATTTTTTTCTGCAAGCTGATCAACCTGGAAGTGATTGACACAAGACAATTGCTCTGGACATGGCAGAACAACCCATTGCGTCTGTTTTTGGCACGTCATAGCCGCCAAACAAGGCTGCTGCCTTTTCCCACGAAATCCCGAGCCCTTCGCTAATTCCTTGCAGCTCATCCAGCAAATGCGGTGCATAGGCACGGTAAATCGCGGCCATTTCCTGCACGTCAATCTCTTCTCTGGTGATCATCTCGAATGTTCTGACAATAGGATTGCTACGCAATTGCTGTCCTAGCACAAGACCATTTTGGTATGCTGAATCTCTCAACTGCAGGACCTGCACCTGAAAGTTTGACATCGCCATACTCCCTCTTTCCCCCTAGAGTGAAAAAAGGACAAGGAAGTTCTCCTTGTCGCTTTTTTGTCAGTCGTTACGTATATGTATCAGCTTATGATGGCAATAGCTTTTTCACTACCTGCACGCTCTCTTCTACTTGACCTTCGACCAGATCAGCTTGCTGCACCAGAAGCCCCATTTGCTCCTGCAAATGGTCCAGCATTTGCTTCGCTTGCGTAACCTCACGCGCTACTTCGTCTGCAAATTGCTTTTGATGATCGATAATTTGCATGACTCCCGAAACTTCTTCCTGTACATCCTGGAAGGAACTTACGATGCCTTCCATCTTTTTCGATGCTTCCTTGCTGATGGAGAGCCCGCTCTTGATGGCGTCGCTGTTCTTTTCACTATTGGACAGCGCCTCTTTGGTTTCCTCCTGAATTTTGCCAATCAATTCGGCAATATTTTTCGTGGAATTGGCAGTCATCTCAGCAAGCTTGCGCACCTCGTCCGCCACAACCGCGAAGCCTCTGCCCTGTTCACCTGCACGTGCAGCCTCAATCGCCGCGTTGAGTGCCAAGAGATTGGTCTGGTTGGCGATATCGCTGATCACCTGTACGATGCTCGTGATCTCTGAGGAGCGCTCCTCCAGTCTGCTCATGGACAGAGAGGTATTGGTTGACTCCTGTTCCAGCTGCGACATGACGTTCACTACATCGTTCATGGCTTTCATGCCACCTTCGACTTGTCCAACAGATTGGAGGCAAATCGTTCGTAGCCGTTCTCCACGCGTATGGAGCTGTCCTGCTGACTCATCGTCATTTTCATTGATTCGTTGTATGTTTTCCACGATCTGATGCATCTGTTGGCCCAGCTGTTCGATTTGCGCTTGCTGGGTGTTCAGTGATGCATTTTGTGCCAGGATGTTGCCCAGCTTCTCATAAATAGCTTGCAATTCTTCCTGCAGGGCTGCTTCCTCTTGCTTCTCTTCCGGTACGTCCAGTGTTGCAACAGATGTCGCTGCAACCTCATTTTCCACGTTCCCTTTGTTCTTTCGCCAAAACATCTCCAATCCTCTCCTTCTCTCTACAAAGGTTTGTCTACTCGATAGGCAAATGTGCGTGATTCCATGATTCCCGGGTGTTGTTTCGCCAATAAAAGCAGGTTCTCTAGAAAATAATAATGGCCCTCCAAAATTTCCACGTCCTTGCGTTCAAAATGCTTGGCCTGCAAGTACTGCTGCATTTCCCAGGCATAGCGCTCGAGCTTGTCGTGGAAATCATTGGCGCGTATCATTTGTTCGACTTCAGGGTACAACGTCTTTAGACGATTGATTTCCGCGTACACTTTGCTGCCCTCTAAGATCATTTGATAGGCAGTCCGTTCCCGCGAGGCCAAAGAAGCCGCCTCTTCCTCTTCACGCTGTTCGCGCAAAGCAGACAAGTACGTGATAAAATGGTAGACAGTTAAAAATAAAGGGCCCAAAAATAAGATAATCCCTGCTTTGTACACATGCTGATTGTTCAGGTTGCTGATCAGCAGGAACAAGTGAAACAAAATGGCTCCTAGCCATACGTAGATGATGACCTGGTGATTGATCGCCCCTGCCCTTTGCTGGCGTGAAAAGACAAAGGTCAGTCCGAGCAGATAGAAGGCAAGCAGCGTAAAGCTGGCTGAAAACAGGGCCATTTCCATCTCTTGCAGCCAGACAGCATCCACGGGAATCTCGATCAAGAACTCGAAGGCAAGCACCAACAGTGAGAAAAGCAACCCCATGATCCAAAACCGGCTGACATCTGAGTCGTTTCTCCGCCGGGAGCGATACCGTTCCGCACGGGTTCCTTTCATAACATTCTCACCTCAAATGCTATGATTCGCCATCATTCTACCTTTTCCCTTTATTATGGGCCAAAATCTGACAAGGAGGCTTTCATGACATCAACTCTGCCTGCTGCTTTTACAGAACGCATGCAATCCTTGCTCCACCAGGATTTTGAAGCATTTCTAGAATCCTACCGCAAAAGCATCTCCCACGGTCTACGAGTCAATCCATTAAAGATCGATCGGGATGCTTTTATCACGCTCTCTCCCTTTGAGCTGGAGAGCATCCCCTGGTGTCCAGAGGGCTTCCGTTATCCAGACGGAGCTCGTCCAGGCAAACACCCCTATCATGCATGCGGTCTTTACTACCTGCAAGAGCCTAGTGCCATGTCTCCCGCTGAAGCTCTTGGCGCACAACCCGGTGAGCGCATTCTCGATTTGTGTGCCGCCCCTGGGGGAAAATCGACGCAGCTGGCTGCCGCTCTGCAGGGTGAAGGACTTCTGATCGCCAACGAAATCCATCCGCAGCGAGCCCGTGCCCTATCGGAGAATCTGGAACGTTGTGCTGTACAAAATGCCGTCGTAACCAATGAAACGCCAGAACGACTGATGGAACGCTTCCCTCTGTTCTTTGATCGCATTCTGGTAGACGCTCCCTGCTCAGGGGAAGGCATGTTCCGAAAGCTGCCAGAGGCAATCGAAGACTGGTCCCCGGAAAAGGTCACAGAATGTCACCACATGCAGCTGGATATCCTCGATGCTGCTGCCCGAATGCTTGCGCCCGGCGGTACCCTGGTCTACTCGACTTGCACCTTTGCTCCGTTGGAAAATGAACAAAGCATCACCACGTTCCTCACGCGCCATCCGGAGTTCGAGCTGATCCCTTTGCCTCATCCCGAGTGGTTCGCTCCAGGTCAACCCGCATGGGCAAAGCCACAGACCGATGATTTGCGCCTGACCGCAAGACTATGGCCCCATCTGCTGGAGGGAGAAGGGCATTATCTCGCCAAATTGCGTAAAAAAGAGGACAGTCAAAATGATCAGGAGCCTCCGAAAAGAAAGGAAAAACGCGCGTCCAAGTCACTGCCCGCCGGCCGCAAAGAAGCGATTGCTGCCTGGCAGAAATTTGCTGTCGAAGTCATTCCGTATACAGCAAAACGCCTTTCTGATGAATCTGCCTTTTTGCTGTTTGGCGACCAGCTATTCTACTCTCCTGCTCCAACCCTCAATTGGGATGGCTTAAAAGTACTCCGGGTAGGTCTACACCTGGGCACCGTAAAAAAGAACAGATTTGAGCCGGGTCATGCTCTCGCTCTCGTCTTGTCTCCCGAAGAAGTGGTCGGCCACGCAAATTTTAAGGCTGATGACCAAGAAGTCATGCGCTATTTGCGCGGCGAAGCACTTCTTCGGGAAGGTGAACCTGGTTGGACACTCGTTACCGTAGACGGTTTTTCCATCGGATGGGGTAAGCAAGCAGATGGGCAATTGAAGAACCATTATCCAAAAGGCCTGCGCTGGGTCTAAGCCATTGAGATACTCCTAACGAGGCTATTTCCACAGGGAGCGACTTAAAAAAATGTCCACATGCCCATCAGCACGTTTTGCTTGGGCAGTGGGCTATTTTTTCATCTCATTTATCTTCTGTGAGTATCCTGATCGACTACGGTCAAGGAACCGTCCCTGATAAAACGCAAAATTTTGGAGACGGAGACACCCGTTGCATTCGCAATCTGCATGGCATTGGAATTGGGATAGCTTCTGACGTAATTGCGGATCAGCTGGTATTCTTCTCGATCATTCTGTCCGCACACGGAACAGATCAGTTCTCTGGGGTTCATTGGACTACCGCACTTCAGACAAGCATCTGTCATCAACGTTTCTCCTCATACCTTGTACTTGTTCTCCTTCTATTCTACCCAGTTTGGGGTATGGGGGAAACATGATTTCAGCTCATAATTCCTTTTTGCAACAAGATTATGGCAAATCCGATCAAAAAGACTCCCACCATCTTGTCCAAACGATTGATCCAGAGCGGATTCAGGAATCTGGACATCCACTGACCAAGCACTGCTATTCCAGTCAGAAACATGAAGGTTGACAGCAGGCACCCTACGACAAAGCCAGCCAGCGACATACTGTCAGGGAGGGTATGGGAGGCCATGAGAGAACCAAAAACTCCAGACCAAAACAGGATGGTTAGCGGATTGGTCAGCGTCAGCATGACACCGTACCAAAAGCCCCCCCTTCCATTCTTCTCTGTTTGACTATTCCGCTCCGGTGTATGCTCTACGGGCTTCGAGCGCAGACTGCTGACGCCAAACCAGACCAGGATGGCGGCGCCTCCTATCAAAACCACACCTTTGACTAGGGGAATCTGCAAAAGCAAGGAAAGTCCCCCGATGGCTGCGATCATATAAGCAGCATCCACACTGGCAACCCCGACAATCATCTTCAGCGCCTCTCGTATGCCTTCCTTGATCGAACGCTGCCATACGGCCATGCATACGGGCCCTACGGATAATTGAAGCAGCATCCCAAACAGCAAGCCTTCCCATATGGCCATCCCCTCACATCTCCTCTTTCATGGTCGAAAGAACGATCATCGTATTCGTTTTGGATACTCCTTCTAACCGCTTGATCTGTTCGGAGATGAGCTGTTCCAATTCCCCCGTGCTTTTCAGCGCCACCTTCAACAGATAGTCATACTCTCCGGCGAGATGATGACATTCCAACACGCTTGGCGTCTGTACGATCATCGTTCGGAAGCCCGCCACGTGCTCCGGCTTTTCCAGCTGGACCATGATGAAGGCAACCTGCCCTTCCTCCAGCTTGCGAATCCGTTCCGAAACGGCAGGTACAGACAAATGTACGTGCTTGCTAATCTCTGAACTGGTCATCCGCCCGTTTTCCTTTAGTAATTTCAAGATTTCTTCGTCGATCCGATCCACTCGAATCCCTCCTTTTCCCTATTATACGAAATTACTAAATTAATTAGGGTGTTTATCTAAATCAACGAAAATATTTACGAAATCACATTAAAAAGTTTATTTTTTTCTGATTATCAAGTAATGCTTCTGGCTATTCGAAAAATATTAATGCACAAAAAAACTGCCCACTCCCCTGATGGATGAATGGACAGTTGTTCGCGATTGAAATTTAACCTCTGGATCTACCTTTGCCGTTCGACGGGCGGTTTGGCTTGCCAGTGTTGCCAGCACGATTGCTTCCGCCTTTGCCAGCTGCTGTACCTGGCTTCGCGCTCTTGCCCGCCTTGCGAGCCGCGATCGCTTCTGCGCGTCTGCGGTTTTGCTCGTACTTGGTTTGCAGCTCATCCAGCTCGCGAGCCAGCTTTTTCTTGTAGCCGGGCTTGACCTTTGCCTTTTTCTTGATTGCTTCCCGAACTGGCGCGAACTCTTTATCTTTTTCCTTCTTCTGTTCTTGCTGCTGTTGCTTGCGCAGCTCGATGAAGTGGGCCTCGCGCTCCTCCGCACGTTGACGACGACCAGCATCCAGATGGCGCCCCGCCTGCAAAATCCGCTCCTCGATCGACGCCTTGGTCGTTTTCGCAAAGCGTCCCATCAGGTTCTTCTGACGTGGAGAGATCAAGGAGATCGCTTTCCCCTTTTGCCCAGCGCGACCCGTACGTCCCACGCGGTGGATATAGCTCTCCACGTCGTTAGGCAGGTCGTAGTTGATCACGTGTGTGACGCCTTCCACATCCAGACCGCGCGCAGCGATATCCGTCGCGATCAGATATTGAAAGCGGATCTCGCGGAACTGCTTCATCAGCTGTTCTCGCTTGTTTTGCGATAAGTCTCCATACAGGGCTTGAGCGGTCAAACCGTTCTCCTGCAAGCGTGCCGTGAGCTGTTGGACGCGAACCTGCGTATTGGCAAAGACGATCGTCAGGTACGGCTGCTCCTGCTCCAGCACGTCTACCAGCGCGTCCGTCTTGTCACTTTGGTTCACTACATAGTAAAACTGCTCGATTTGCTCGACAGTCTTTTGTTTACCTTCGATTTTCAAATGAGGCGGCTGCTTCATAAATCGATGAGCCAGCTTTTTTACGAGATCCGGCATCGTCGCGGAGAACAGCAGCACCTGACGCTGGGAAGGAGTACCCACGATGACTTGCTCTACGTCTTCGAGAAAGCCCATCTCCATCATCTTGTCTGCTTCATCGAGGACGAGCGTAGAGATGCGGCCAAAGTGCAGGGAGCCGCGCTTCATGTGGTCCAGCACACGTCCGGGCGTTCCTACGACAATGTGAACGGTCTCCTTCAGTTTGGACAGCTGTCGATCGATATCTGTTCCACCGTGCAAGGAGAGAACGTTGACGTTCAGATGCTTGCCCAGCTTCTCTACTTCTTTGGCGATCTGGATCGACAGCTCGCGTGTAGGAGTCAGGATCAAAGCTTGAATATCCCTTTTACCCTCCTGCAAGCCATTGAGGATCGGCAGCATGAATGCCGCTGTTTTTCCTGTTCCGGTCTGTGCTTGTCCGATCACGTCTTTTCCTTCCAGAATGAGCGGAATCGCTTCCTCCTGGATCGGAGTTGGTTCTTTATAGTACAGGTCTTGAATCCCTCGCATCAGCTCAGGTCGAAAACCAAAAGATGCAAATGATTTTGCCATTCCTTCCACTTCCTTTCACAAGCGTGCCGATTCTTGCCATCCCATCATGCATGGACAAAAAGGGGTGGACAATCCATCAGCTACCTTAAACGCCATCCTACCTATACTAAATGAGTGGATGCAAAAACACAACTGAAGGCAGCCTGAGAGATAAGGGAATGCCTCTCCAACTGCCTTCCTTCCTGTCGTTACTTCGCCAATTCGTAGATCGCCTGGGCGTAGATGGCCGTTGCCTTGACCAGATCCTCTACCAGGATGTACTCGTCACGCTGGTGCGCACTGTCCGGTCTTCCTGGGAACAACGGGCCAAAGGCAACGCCCACATCGAGGGAACGACCGTAGGTAGCACCGCCGATAGCGATGATACCCGCTTCTTCTCCCGTCTGTTCGGTGTAGACACGCTGCAAGGTAGTCACGAGCGGATGCTTCGGATCTACACGGTGCGGCGGGAGATGCTCAACGACTTCGAGAGAAAAGGCAGCTTCCTGCAGGCGCTCTTCCAAGATCTTCGACCACTGATCATACGAAACCGAATGCGGATAGCGAATGTTCACCCGAAACAAAGCGTCTCCATCTGCTTCGTATTCCAATACGCCGGTGTTAAGGGTCAGCGCACCCATTTCGGCATCCTCATGGGCAATACCAATCGTCTCGCCGTAGTGCTGTCTGTACAGATAGCGGTCAGCGAACGACGTGTATTGATCAGCGCGTTCATCCAATTGGAGTGTGCGCAGGAAATGAATCAGTTCTGTTCCCGCATTCACACCTTTTCCTGGGTCCATGCCGTGCACGGATACGCCCTCCATCTGGAGAGCAACCCGCCCATCTTTTTCTTCAGCATGCCCGTTCATTCCTGAATCCTTTAGATATTGCTGGAAACGCTCCACTAGCTGCTCATGCGTCTGTCCCGCTGGCTCCAGAATTGCCTGTCCCTTGTCTGGTACCATATTCATTCGAAGACCAGCCGCAAACGAGACGAGCCTCGCATCTGCTCGCGATGCTGCAGGCAGCTGCTGGGCGCGATAAGCTTCACTGGTTTGACGCAGCGTCAGATCGGTCAGTCCCTTTTCCGCATAGATCAAAGGAAAATCAGCATCAGGGGTGAAGCCCATGGTTGGCATTTCTTCGCTCTCGAAGTATCGCTTCACGCACTGCCAGCTGGATTCTTCATCGGTCCCGAAAATCAGCCGAACGCGCTTGGAAAGCGGAAGTCCCAGCTCCAATACGAGTTTGGCTGCGAAAATGGCTGCCATCGTTGGCCCTTTGTCATCGATCGCGCCACGAGCAACGATCTTGCCATCGACGATCTCGGCCGCATATGGCGGAGTGCTCCAGCCATCTCCCTCAGGAACGACGTCGACGTGACTCAAAATGCCGATGATTTCTTCACCTGCACCAAATTCGGCGTGAGCTGCATATCCATCGATATCTTTGATCGTCATGCCGGACTCTTTGCACACATCCACAGCAAAATCGAGAGCCTCGCGAATTCCTTTTCCAAAAGGCGCTCCATCTTGAATCGTCTCGGGGTCAAGCACGCTTTTGATTCGCAAGAAAGCCTGCGTCGTCGCTAGCAGCTCCTCTTGTCTTTTCTTTGTTTCCTCCAGCCAGTTAATGGTTGTCGTCATTCTTTTCGATCCCTTCGTTTTGGCTCATATCCTCGATTCCCGCATCGATGTCCAGATCAATCTCCACCAATGAAATCAAGGATTCCATCGGCACTTCTTTCTGGGTAAATTCTGCTTGCGCTTCCTTGATTTCGTCGCGGATGTTGTTCATCTCGCTATCCAGCTTGTAGGAGGCCTTGGCTGCCTCGAACAAGCGTTGACGTACATTGGAAGGGATAATTCCCTCGTATTTGTAATTCAATGAGTGCTCGATCGTCGCCCAAAAATTCATTCCGAGTGTACGAATTTGAATTTCTACAGGAATGGTTACTTGTCCATCTGCCATCATCAGCGGGTACTCGACTGCCAAATGGTACCCTCTGTAGCCGCTCTCCTTGGGGGTTGAGACATAATCCTTTTCCAGATAAACGCGCATGTCCCCGCGTTTGCGAATCATTTCGACCACGGCTGGAATATCCTCGATAAACTGGCAGATGACGCGTACACCAGCGATGTCCCGAATCTCCCAGCAGATGTTTTCGTCGATGGGGAACTGCAGGCGATTGGCCTTGTTATAAATGCTCGGGATCGATTTGACCCGCCCCATAGCGAACTCGATTGGAGAGTGTTCCTTTCGTTTACGCAGCTCGTTGCGTATATTTTTCAGTTTTACCTTGATCTCTTCTACAGCTTGCTCGAACGGCAGCAGATATAATTCCCAGTCTAGTTTGTGCACGCTTTCGTCCCTCCGGCCGGTTACTCCAACATCTTTATCATTCAACATTTTGTTTCGGATATCCTTCCAAAATGGAAAAAGAGACCGCGAATTCCGGTCTCTCGATCTGAACTTATCCTGTTTGAGTTAATTCAGATGATTCAGACAATACAAACGATGATAAAGACGACCGCAGCTCCTCGGCCAGAGTAGCCAAATGGTCAGCCGAATGAACGATTAGCTCCATCGACGAGCTTTGCTCCTCTACGGCAGCGGAGATCGTCTGGACACCTGTAGCAGCTTCACTGGAAGCTGCGGAAACCTCGTGGGCCACAGCGACGACCTGCTGGGCTTGTGGTGCCATCCTGCCGAAAGCCTTGCTCACACTCTCCATCTCCTGAGACACGCGCCAGATATTTTGCTCGATGCTCTGGAACATTTCTCCGGATCTGCGTGCAGTGCTCATGCCACGCGCTGTCGTTCCTGCCCCTTCTTCCATCCGCTCAACGGCAGCTTTTGTATCCTTCTGAATAGCACTGATCATCTTGACGATTTGTTGGGCTGCTTCATTCGTGCCTTCAGCGAGCTTGCGCACCTCTCCGGCAACGACAGCAAATCCCTTTCCATTTTCACCTGCGCGTGCAGCTTCGATCGCAGCGTTGAGAGCCAGCAGATTCGTCTGGCGCGCGATCTCGGTAATGACGGCAATAATCCGCGAAATATCCTGCGAGCGCTGCTCCAGGGCATGGATCACTTCCTTGGCTGCATCCACGGAGCGATTGATCTCCTCCATGCTGACGATGACTGCGGTCACCGCCTCTCTCCCCTGCTCAGCGTGCTGTTTCATCTCCTGTGAAGATACGGAAACCCGCTGTACGTTTTCGGTCACACCCGCGACATCTCGGGTCAATTCTTCCGCCAGATGAAGCGTCTCACCCATTTTATCCAACTGATTGTCAGCCGAGACGGCCACACTGTCTACCACCTGCACGATCTGCTGGCTGGAAGCAGCGATTTCACCCGTATTGCCATGAATGTTGCGGACAGAGTCTGTAACGGACGTGGAAGCCTGGCGCACCTGCTGCAAAATGGCGTGAAGCTGCTGGCGCATCTCATAGAGGGAACGAGCGAGCTGCCCCAGTTCATCCTTGCGCTTCAGCAATTTCGGAGGAAACATGCTGGCAAAATCACCTTTGCCAATACGTGCTGCTACATCGAGCATTCCCTGGAAGGACTGGTTGAGCCAATTGGCTGTATAGGTAGAAATGATGACGATTAAAAGCAGCACAATTCCATTGAAGAGGATCATGGTTTGCATGATCTGGTTCGGGCCCTTCATGATCTCAGTCATGTCGATTTCAGCGAGAATGACCCAGTTGTGTTTGCCTACCGTGACCTTGTCGTAGGAGACGAGCACTTCCTTGCCCAAATAATCGATGCTCTGCTTTGTACCTGTCGATTGCGGGGAGAAAAGGGCTTCTTTCACAATCTCTGTGTCGACCTGCTGGTTGAGCAAGGTATTCTGCTCACTCCCCAGCTCCGACCTCATCAGCTTGTCTGCGCCAACCATGTAGATTTTCCCCGTCTCTCCCAGCCCTTCACGACGATTCAGCTGGCGCGAGATATACTCCAGGGAAACCTCCACTGCTAATTGACCAATGACAACGCCTCTCTCATAGATGGGAACCGAAATAAAGACTCCAGGCTGGTTGCCTGATGCTTCATACCGTCCCAGGTCAGACATTTCCGTACTCTGCAGCTTGGCTACCTTCTGCACAGTCTGACCCAGAACCGAGCTTGCATATGGACCCGATAGGAGATTCGTCCCCAAATCAGCCTGCGGCTTGATCTGATAGATAACATCCCCCTGCTCACTGATCAAGGATGCGTTGGTGAAGCCATAACGGGCGGACTCCATCTTGATTTCTTTCGTATGAGCCGACTCTGCTTCCTGATACGCTGGATGGTCCTTCCCTTGTCTCCACACCTGGTCAAATGCCTGGATCGCCGTGATGATTGTTCCAGATGCAGCCAACGTCTCCACATTGCGCGTACGCTCTCGGAAGTAGTTCTCGACTTGTTCT
The DNA here is from genome assembly GCF_029870785.1 of Brevibacillus sp. AY1. Lineage (NCBI taxonomy): Bacteria > Bacillati > Bacillota > Bacilli > Caryophanales > Paenibacillaceae > Brevibacillus > Brevibacillus sp. AY1. The sequence goes on along the minus strand of NZ_JAFLPN010000006.1, from coordinate 59,837 downwards.
TTGTTGCTGTTACGTAAGGACTCTAAGGTGGCGGCACTGCTGTTCAACAATTCTTCTTTGGTTTCGTAGTACGAAAACACACCCGCAGCCGTCAACGGTACAATTCCGGCCAGCAATAAAGCAATCAGCACACGTGCCCCCAGCTTCATGTACAGCCCCCCATAATCCAATCTTTCTCTCCGGCTTCAAAATCCATATAATCTCTATTTCTATGATTTCTATGAATATAGTACCAGAAAAGAAAAAAGGAAGGCTATACCAATCTGCAGTTAGGCCGTTTCAAATATCATGGCAATTTCATCGCACATAGGTAATTTGGAGCAGTTGATACAGTCTTTCCATACTTTTTGCGGCAGGGATTCCTTTGCTACGACCCAAAATCCGCATTTTTCAAAAAAGGCCTTTTGATAGGTCAAGGCGAGCACGCGATTGATGCCCAGTGTGCGGCATTGATCGACCAGATGCAGGACGAGATGTTTTCCAACGCCCATCCCTTTTGCCTTCTCGGAGATGGCCAGGGAGCGGATTTCCGCCAGGTCCTCCCACAAAATATGCAAACCAGCCACGCCCACTACCGTGTCCCCGTCATGCGCGACGATAAAAGATTGCAGGTGCTCGCACATCGACAATTTCGTCCTTGGCAGCATCAACCCTTGCCGTGCATATTCATTAACGATCTCCAGCATCGCATCTACGTCTTTCATAGTCGCCTGACGTACTGTCAGAGCTTTCGTGACACTCATCTTACACTCCTCCACTCCACGCTTAGGAAGCCTGGTACGATATCATAATTATTCATTATAGTATATAAATATACAATCGACTTTCGCAGAAGTCTATCCCTTTTTTCGCACTCTCGTCCACTTTCATTCAATTGAATTCTTTCGATCGAAGTAGTTATGCTATAATTAAAGAAGGAGATTCGTCACGTAACGAAATTCAAGGCCTTATATATTCAAGGCTTCACAGTGGAGGTGCCAACTATTTGACAACACGCAGAGAACGCAAAAAGCGGGAAACACGGGAAAAAATCTTCAATGCAGCGATCAAGCTGTTCAAGTCGCATGGCTTTGAAGGGACCACGATCGATATGATTTCGGAAGAAGCCGATGTAGCACGCGGTACGATTTTCCTCCATTTCACTTCCAAGGAAGCGATTTTAGCAAATTGGGGTTATGAGCGTCTGCATGAAATAGAGGAACGCCGTGACGAGTGGGACATCGACGATGACTGCAAAGCAAAGGTTCTTCGGATTTATAAAATCATGAACGAAGTAACCATCACGAACTTTGATTTCATCAAAGTAGTAGTCGAATCTTCCATGAAGCACCGCAAAGTGCTCGAATCGGAGAAAAACATGTATTTCGAGCTTCGTCAGCTCTTCGCGGATCTGATCGAGGATGCGCAGGACAAAGGACAGCTGAAAGCCAAGTTCAACCCGCTGGTCGCCGCCAACATGCTGGAGAATATCTACTACAACGCCTTGTACGATTGGGTACGAAGCGAAGGAGCATGGGCATTGGAAGAAATAATGGAAGAAAAGGTTTCGATCGTATTCGAAGGGCTGCACGCAGATTAATTCTCGTGATCAGCCCTTTGCAGTTCTTCCATGCCCTTTTCCCCACATACTGCCCCTCCTCCCCTCCTGGTACCATTCGGTGTCCATCAACTGCTGCCCCACATTCATCCCACCAGTCTAAATCCTGCATTTTCAACATCTGCCAGTCTGGATTTCGCTTGCGGTCACTTGCACAATTCCCTATGATGTAGGTAGCTTGTTTGTAGACCTTGGAGGTAATGTCATTCAGATGCGAAATGGAATCAAACGTGAAGATATTGAATTGCTGGCACCCGCTGGGAACTGGGACTGCTTAAAAGCCGCTGTAGCCAATGGAGCCAACGCCATTTTTTTTGGAGTAGAGAAGTTCAACGCTCGTGCGCGCGCCGAGAACTTTCATATGGCTGATCTGCCAGAGATCATGTCCTACCTGCACATGTACGGTGTGAAAGGGTTTTTGACCTTTAATATTCTCGTATTTGAAAATGAACTGAAGGACGCACAGGAGCTGATCGACGCCTGTATAAACGCGGGTGTGGATGCCGTCATCGTCCAGGACCTCGGTCTGGTCAAACTGATCCGTGAAATGTCTCCTGACTTCCCGATCCACGGATCCACACAGATGACGATTACCTCACCCGAAGCAGTCGAGTTCACCAAGCCATTCGACATCGAACGCGTGGTGCTCGGTCGCGAGAATTCGTTGAAAGAAATTCGCAAGATCGGTGAAAAGGCCAAGCTGCCGATGGAAGTGTTTGTACACGGCGCTCTGTGTGTATCCTACTCTGGCCAATGCCTGACCTCGGAAATGTGGGGCGGCCGCTCCGCCAACCGCGGTGAATGCGCACAAGCCTGTCGCTTGCCGTACGATCTGATGGTAGACGGTGTGCAAAAGGAGATGGGCAATATCGCATACCTGCTCTCTCCCAAGGATTTGGCTGCACTCGAACTGGTGCCGGAGCTGATTGAAGCAGGCGTTACTTCCTTTAAAATCGAGGGAAGACTCAAGACTCCTGAGTACGTTGCCAACGTAGTCAGCAAATACCGCGCAGCGATTGACCGTTATTTTGACGGAATCGACACGCCTGTTGCCGAACAGGAAATCCGTGAGCTGCAGCAAAGCTTTTCCCGCGGATTTACACATGGCTTCCTAGAGGGAACCAACAACAAAACGCTGGTAGACGGCAGCTTTCCAAAAAGCCGCGGTGTTTTCCTCGGAACCGTGAAGAAAAAATTGACCAACGCCTTGCTCGTAGAAGTCACCTCCCCTGTCAAACGTGGAGACGGCATTGTGTTCGACGCTGGAGATCCAACCCAGAAGGAAGAAGGCGGACGGATCTACGACATTCTCTCCCGCAGCAAAAAAGTGGAGGGTGAAGTGGCGAAGGGTCTTTTTGAGATCGTTATGGGCCGTAATGACGTCAATCTGAAGCGAATCAACGTCGGAGATCGCGTCTGGAAAACCAGTGATCCTGAACTGGATAAGCGCCTGCGCAAGACCTTTGAAACCGAAAAGCCGTACCATACCTTCCCGGTAGCTGTACACGCCAGTGGAAAGCTGGGCGAAAAGCTGAAGCTGACCTGGGTGGATTTGCAAGCTCAGCATGCTGTTTCCATTCAATCGGAAATTCCGTTGGAGCAGGCTTTGAAGCGTCCTTTGACGCATGAATTGCTGCATGATCAGCTGGGCCGTCTGGGCGGCACGCTTTTCCATCTAAATGCTGCTGATCTGACGATAGAGCTGGAAGGCGAACTGATTTTGCCTGTGAGTGAATTGAATCGACTGCGCAGAGAAGCAGCCGAACAGCTCCTCTACCTTCGCTCCAAACCACCGGTATATCAGCATCGCCACGTCGATGTATATGCGGATGTGCAGGTGAAAAAGCAGGTGGAACAACCACTGCTGACTGCCTTGTGCCGGTCGATGGAGCAATTGGAGGCAGCAGCCCAAACAGATGTAGACTTCCTGTATGCCGACTTTGAGTTCGTCAAGCAATACCCGGATGCGGTAAAGCTGGCTCACAAGTATGGCAAAAAGATCGGTATCGCTACGATGCGTATCCACATGCCGGATGAAAACGGCGTGCTTGCCCTGATCTCGAAAGCCAAGCCAGATGCCATCCTCGTACGCAATACAGGTGCTTTGTACTACTATTTGTCCAGAAAAAATGAAATCGACATCCCGCTGATCGGCGACTTTTCCCTGAATATCGCCAATCACAAGGCGGTAGAGCTGTTCCTGGAATCCGGTCTGGAGCGAGTCACTCCTTCCTACGATCTCAATATCCAGCAGATGGTCGATTTGCTTGAGCGTTCTGATGCAGCCCATATGGAGCTGGTTATCCATCAACACATGCCGATGTTCCACACCGAGCATTGTGTCTACTGCACGTTTCTCAGTGAAGGAACCGACCATACGAACTGCGGAACGCCTTGCGAAACCTCTCGCGTCTCTCTCAAGGACCGAGTCGGCTTCTCCCATCCCGTGCGCGTGGATACTGGCTGCCGCAATACGGTCTACAATGCGATTGACCAGTCCGGCGCCGAGTATATGAGGGAGTTCCGTGCCTTGCAAGTTGGCAGCTATCGGATCGAATTTCTAGAAGAAGAGCCTGCCCGCGTAAAAGAGGTCATTTCTCTGTATCGTCAAGCGCTGCGTGGGGAAGTAAGCGGCACGCACGTCTGGCGCACCCTCAAGGCGACCAATCAGTTGGGCGTCACACGTGGACAGTTGAGCAAATAAACGGTCATGACCGTATTTGCAGACCGCAAGCGGTCACATTCTATTAAATGAAAAACGTCGAGACGTTTTTCACTGAAAAGCGAAGAGACGATTTTCACAGAAAAGCGAAGAGACGAGAGGAGAAAGTGGAATGGCTGATCTTACCCAACCTACTGTAGAAAACCTTGCCGTACTCATTGAAGGCATCAAGGCTAAACTGAACATGGCCAACACAGCCGTCATGCGTCCGGAGGATTTTGATCTGGTCCATTATGAAGACCTGCTGTATCTGTACAACATGGTTCAGAAGAAAACAGCTTTTGGCATCAATGAAATGACAGCGATCGTGGAAGAACTGGGTCATATGCGCAAGCAAGGCTAAAACCAAGCAAAAGAGTATGAGCTCGGGCTAATCCCGCTCATACTCTTTTTTCATGTGTGCAAGAACATCGCAGCTCTACTCGTTAAACCGAAGCGGCAGCTCAATCAATCCTGCCGTCATGACGGACATCACAGTTAAATATGAAACATTTTTCAACGAGACGGAGACATAGCCATTTCCTGTTTCTTTATCCTCTTCTCCCGTTCTAATTCCACAATGAGCTCAGCTGCCATTCGTTTGTTTACTTGCAGTCCTTCGATTGACTTTTTTGTTTCATCCAGTAATTGATTCAATTTTTCAATCTGTGTTTTAGTTGGAGGCTGATTCTCCATCAAGTATTCAAAATTCTCAAAGGCAATTTTTATAGCTGCTTCCGGTGTCAAGCGATCTATCACTTCGTATATGGCTTCATATGCGAATGCAAGGGACGATAACCCATATCCGCTATCTGTACTCAAAAAGAACCTAGAGGGAAATTGTTCCATTAATGGAATGTATCTGTCCATCTCACTCTTACTTTTTACCGAGTAACCAGCAAGAAAATCGATATACAGGTTATCATGGCTTTCCAATAGCTTTTTCAATATTTCAACCTGTTTGGTTGATTCACCAACATTTCCATGTGCCAAGATAAAATTTGTATCTGGATGTTTTTGTAACGCTTCCTGCAAGACTGATACTTGTGCGCTTGCCAGCGGATCAATGTGCAGCAGAATAGGGACCTTATACTCGGCACACAATGCATACACGTCTGATAAATACCCATCCAATGCATCCTTCCCCTTCCAAGCAACCTTGGACACCACATCTGAATAGGTTGAAGCCGCAATTACTTCACCTACCCCCATATAACCCTGCTCCAAGTTTTTCCTAACCATTGCTATGCCTTCTTCACTATGCATATCGAACCCGGAAAAAAAGGGATAATAACGTTCCGTACTTTTCAAAAAAGCTCGCCAACTTTTTTGATCATCACCCATAGCCGCCGGTTCGCTCACTTTTCCAAATATTGCAATTTTATCTATAAAAAATTCATCCCATATGGGTTTGACAAACTCAATATTGGGTCCATCATGACTATGTACATCGATCACTTTCAAGTCCCTGTACTTTTCTGCAAGGGTTCCGACTGTTGTCTTGGTTCTTGCATTTTTTATCACGTCGACCATCGTTAAATCAGGTTTGTAGACATAGGATTCGAAATCTGTCTCTTTATTAACCAGGTTCAGCAGGCCAACAACAGCAGTTCCAACAAACAATCCAATCCCAGTCAAAAGCCATTTTTTGTTGATCAAAGAAAAAACCACCTTCTTTGTTGACACGTTTTAAAAAGTATCCAACCCGTTTTATTCTTTTATTTCGACCACGTATGGGAACGCTCTAACTTTTTCACCCTGTTTGAATTCGGCCCAAATTTTATAAAGACCAGGCTTCTTAAATTTGGTTTGAAATACTGGATCTTCATGATTTACGGGATGAACGTGAACAAAATTTTGAGCTTCTTCATCAAGAATGACGACATGTCCCATCGCTCCCAAATACGGAGTCAAAGCCGTTCTGTTTAAATCAAATGATAACGTTACGGTCTCATTGATCTGATCTGTACTCATGTTTAGTTTAACGGTCTCTCCATCAATCTCCTGGACGAGTGTCTGGTCTGCCATAAGCCTGTGGCCGTGAGACTGATCAACTGGATTTCCGACTACGAATAACACTGGAGTAACCTGGTAAGCCAATTTTTCAGGTTTTATATCAATAAATCCTTTATAAAACCCATCTGGCAGTACATTGTCGATGTGAAATTCTCCTTTTCCAATTTGCTCCGGATGCAGGTGATAGTATTTCTGCAGTTGCTCATCCACAACGATAAAATGCAGAAGCTTCTCATGATTCACTGCAAGCTCATCTACTGCATTACCCAAGTAATCTTTCAGGTAAATCCTGATTCCGTTGCTCTCTGGTTGAACATACGTATGTACTTGGCTACCATCCCCATGCCCTGCTTCATTTTCATGACTGTCGCCGCCGTGCTCTTCTTTGCTATCCTCGTGGCTATCGTTTTGAGACGTATGGGTAATGCCCGGATGCTGTTCTTCAACTGCGACTTGTTGTTTTTCAGTGAAGTACTCATTATAGACAGCATATCCACCCAAAACGATTGCAACATAGAGAATGGCACCTGCTATTCCTTTATACATGTTGATCTACCTCCGCATTCGTTTTTTTAAGTGCTATTGCAATGCCTGCACTCAACGCTCTTGGTGTCCATCTTAACCGGATTACTCTTCTAAAATCGCGCAAAAAAATGTGGTACACCCGCAATTAATGCGTCGTCAAGTTGAATAGATCGTGTTTTTTTATGACAGTGAGAAAGTGATTAGACAAAACTCAAGCAGCCAGTCCCCGATTCAAATGTTCGGCAATTAGCTGCTTAAATTGGCTAAGGTGTTTTGATGCTTTTTTGATCCCTGTTCCATGGACGCGGTTCATTCCCCTAATCCGGCTCATATTCTTTTTTTGTGTGCAAGGACATCGCTTTACCTTCACGAAGGCATACCTTGGTTGGTAGCTAGCGCCATCTGAGCCTGATCTGCTGGATTGATCTGCTGCTCCCGGATGATGGCTGCGATGTGTCTTTCGGATCGGACCGACATGATTGAGACGAACAGGGCGGTTCCAATCGCCCCTCCGATCGCATTGATCGTGTTGGACATCGCGGTACCATGCGGGTCAACCGAAGCGGCAGCCCATTCAATCCTGCCGTCATGACAGGCATCAGTCGTGTGCAGCGTCAATCGCGTCAAGCCGAATGTCGTCACAATCATGATGGTCAATCCGATAATCGCCAGTCAGCGAGCCCCGTATTTATCAAAAAGCGGCTACTAAAAAGCACCATATCCGCATGATCAAGCGGTTTTATCGTCTGATCAACCGAGTAGCTCTCGATTTCACAATAAGGTTCAAAATAGGAACTTAACTGCTTTTCCAAAATCCATTTCGTCTCTTCCCCTTTCACAATCAGAACCGGCTTTTTTTTCATCCTGCCATCACCTTCTTCATCCTCTGTCATTTCCGGAACCAAATTCTTTTCTTTACTTTTGCTGCTAGATGCAAAGACCATCATAAAGGAAAACATTTCTTTTACTCCCTTGGATGTATATAATCAGGCATTTCGGGAACGAGGATTCTTTATTTCCAGCTATGATAGAGACGAGGTAAATGAGTTTCTAGACATCGTTATTAAGGATTATACGACTTATAATCTCATTATTGACAGCTGATAGAACGTCTCAATGAGGTGGAGTCGGCGTTAATTGAGGAGTCTACCGTTACACTAGAGTCACTAAACGACAGAGTTTCTCTGATTGAGAAACTATTAAGGTCAAAGTGACACGGATGATGAAAAAAAGCCTGGCCCTATCGGCCAGACTTTTTTATGTTCACTCTCCATCAATGGTTTACAATCCCGACACGCGCTTCTGCTGCAACAAGGCTTCTCGCCTCTTCATAGCCTTCCTTCCACAGGAGATAGCGAATACTGTCAGCCAAAGCCTCCCAGCTCGCTTCGATCACGTTGGTCGAGACTCCTACCGTGCTCCATTTCTCCCCATCACATGCCGATTCAATCAATACACGGACTTTTGCCGCAGTGGCACCATTCTCATCCAGGACGCGTACCTTGTAGTCGGTAAGATGCATCTTGGAGATAATTGGGTAATAGCCTTCGAGTGCTTTTCGCATGGCGTTGTCCAGCGCATTGACCGGACCGTTGCCATCTGCTGCTGTATGAACTGTCTCCGAATTGACACTGATTTTGACAGTGGCCTCAGATGTGATGGCCTCGGCAGCTGATTTTTCCATCAAAATCTTGAAGGAGTCCAGCGTAAACAGCTTTTTCAGCTTGCCTGCCGCTTCCAACAGCATGAGGGTAAGGGAGGCTTCCGCTCCTTCGTACTGGTAGCCCTGGAATTCACGCTCCTTGATCTGCTTGATGATCTCACGCGCTTCTGCCCGCTCCAGGGAGAAATCGATCTCCAGCTCCTCCATTTTCGCCTGTAAATTGCTCTGTCCAGCCAACTCCGAAACAAGGACACGGCGCTTGTTGCCGATATTCTCCGGCTCGATATGCTCGTAGGTCTTCGGATCGCGCAGCACTGCGCTGACGTGGATGCCACCTTTGTGGGCAAACGCGCTGTTGCCGACAAAAGGCTGGTTGTTTGGAAGCGTCATGTTGGCAATTTCAGCCACGTAACGAGAAAGCTGTGTCAACTGCTGAAGCTGCTCGCTGCTGACGCAGGTATAGCCCAGCTTTAATTGCAGATTGGGAATGACAGAGATCAGGTTTACGTTTCCACAGCGCTCTCCGATTCCATTGATGGTGCCCTGTACCTGTGCTGCCCCCGCCTGAATGGCTGCAAGCGCATTGGCTACCGCAACGCCGCTGTCGTTGTGCGGATGGATGCCCAGCGGCACCTGCAATTGGCTGTTCACATGCTTTACAATATCGTATATTTCAGTTGGCAGACTGCCGCCGTTTGTATCACACAAAACAATCCAGTCCGCTCCGGCCTGCTCGGCAGCTTTCAATACCTGTAAGGCATACTCGGTATTTGCCTTGTAGCCATCAAAGAAATGCTCGGCCAAAAACAGCGTGGTCAAGCCTTTCGATTTCAAAAAGGCGACTGAGTCCGCTACCATCCGAAGATTCTCTTCCAGTGTCGTCTTCAGTGCATCCGTGACGTGCATATCCCATGACTTCCCAAAGATTGCTGCAGCTTTTACTCCGCTGGCAATCAATGCACGCAGGTTGTCGTCTTCCGAAGCCACTACATGTGGACGACAGGTGCTGCCAAAAGCTGTGACCTTGGCATGCTGCAGCGGAATTTCCCGAATTCGTTCAAAAAAGGCCATGTCCTTTGGATTGCTCCCCGGCCATCCACCTTCGATAAAATCAATACCAAACTGATCGAGCCGCAGAGCGATCTTTATCTTGTCTTCTACCGACAGGCTGATCCCTTCTCCCTGCGTACCATCACGCAGGGTCGTATCGTACAGATACACCTTGCTCTCCATGTGTCTCCACCCCAACTATTGTCCGTTTTTTCTTTTTTCAGAATAATCTCACCATTTTAATTACTGAACAATACACAGTATAGCATAGCCCACAAGGAAAGAAAATGCGGGAAAACACTGGGTTTTCCCGTTTTCCGGTGAAAACCCAGCAGCTACAAGCAAACAAAACGGTCATGACCGTTTTGTTTGACCGCAAGCGGTCACATCCACTTATATGAAAAACGTCGAGACGTTTTTCACAGAAAAAATCTACTGTTTTTCAGCTGTGCACCTGTCGAGGACAAATTCGGCTGTCAAGTGAATCGCTTCATCCAGCTGAGAGGTACTGCCGGCAAACGGATGCCTTGCGTTAAACGTATGATCGGCTCCTTCGATCCAGATCAGCTCACTCTCATTCGCTGCTTCATGCAGTCGCTGCGCTCCCTTTACCAGACGGACAAAGTCCTCCCGCCCCTGAATGATGCGCAAAGGCTGTTTCATCTCTGCCACTTTTTCCAGCAAATCATAGGCTTGTCGATTTTGATCCACGTCTTCAATCACGACACGGGTAATCGGCATGTCCTGGCCTGTACGAGCATTGGGGATGTAGCCAACCCCATTCTCCGCGATCTGGTTGCGCAGCTTTTCGTCGAACAGATTGACATCCGCCACTCCGTTCCACGTGATGATGCCTGCTACCTGTGGATTATCGGCTCCAAACAGGATGACGTCTGCCCCGCCTTTGCTGTGGCCTGTGACGAACAGCTTGTTACGGTCTGCGTAATCTGGCAATCCCAGCCTGCCTTCGCGAATATACTGCGCCAAGACTTGCAGGTCCGCCACCTCACGTGCATATGTATTGCGCCCGAACTTTTCCAGCTCATCAAAATGGGTTTCACTTTCTCCAACACCATTGCAGCTGAAGTTGAATCGGATTGTTACAATACCCCGTTTTGCCAGCTCGTCGGCGACATACGGAAAGCTTCCCCAGTCTTTAAAGCCCTTAAAGCCGTGGCAAAAAAGCAGTACAGGCTGTCGCTCCCCTTTCGTGGGGTCTGCATGCCAGTTGCCGCGCAGCGTAAGTCCTTCTTCTAATGGCAGAGAAAAGGTTCCCTTGTTCATTTTGCTTCACCTCGTACTTTTTCAGACTGCATCCATTGTGGCTTTCCTATTATTATGCAGGGCTGCCCACAGAAAAGAAACCATGCGTCTTAAAATCGTTGTACAAGTAAATAAGCAACAGCGGCAGACTAGGACTTTTTTCAAGTCTTCGTACTCCGCTGTTGCTTTTGGGGGAGACGCCTTATGAAAACTGCCATTTTTGTTCGGCATCCAGCAGATAAAGCGCGTATTCGAGAGGCCTTCTTACTGCTTCCAGATACTGCTTTTTTTGACCCAGCTGGCGAAAAATTTCTCTTCCCGGCTTTGGATTCATTTCAATCAACCACACGTTTCCGTGCACATCGATGCCCAGATCAATACCGAATTCCATCATCTGACCGAAGTGCTGCTCGATGCGAGCCACGGTGCGCAGGGCAACCTCCCGACATTCGCGAATGATCTGCCTAGCCATTTTCAGCCCAAAGTGCTCCGTCAAAAAGGAGCCTGTCGGTATGGCCTTTCCGCCACTATGCAGGTTGGAGGTAGAGGACTGTCTCGTCCCCATTCGGATTGCCATGCCGGTCAAGCGCCAGTTTCCGGTACCGTCCTTCTGGGCGAGCAGGCGAGCATCTACAGTACGTCCTGGCACAAGGCCCAGCTCCAATCCCTGCTGCAGAAAAAACTGCTCGTTTCCGCTTTTCTCCTGTCTCATCCACTGCTCTAGCCGTTGAGACAGTGCCGAAAAGCTGTTCAGCTTCTCCACGATTTTCTTTTTCGTTTTCGTTCGGCCATGCAATTCATATCCGGTCGGTTTATTCTCGATTCGCAGGATGCTTCGTCCCCCTGTGCCATTGGTCGGTTTCAGATAAATGACTCGATGATGTGCCAGCATGATCGACAATGCTGCTCGGGAGTAGGATAGCGTCTGCGGCAGCCATTTTCTTAGCTCAGGCTCCTGTTCTAACACCTGGTGAACTGCGAATTTATTGGCGAAGCGGCTGTTGGCATACCGAAACCAGGATTGCTTGCGAAAGGTGAGGTATTTGGTGTGCTTGGGTACCGGATAGTAGCGGTAGCGGTCAATCACGATGTCGGGCCAGGCGTACCAGTTGCTTTTCCAGCCTGTCACATCAGGCGTATAGCCTTTGATTGCTTTTGCATTCAAATAAACATCCTGCGGACCAAAGAGGAAGATTTCACAGCCCATCTTCTCTCCCTCACGGACCAACAAACGCAGGAAGCCTGGTTCAACAAAGCCTTTTTCCCCTCTGTAGGTAAGGATGCCGATCCTTTTCTTCACTAGTGGCAACACCGCCTTCCTGTGCACTTCCCCTTTTATTCTCCTAGTCAGTTTATGGCTGAAATGAAAAAAAGCGCCTTTGCCCCTACTAGGCAAAAGCGCATCTTCATTTTCTAACCTCATGATTGGTGCTTCTCCAGAAAGTGCAAAGCAGTTCTGCCCAAAAGCTCCCCCGCGATCAGCATCGCGTCTTCATCAATATCAAAGCGCGGATGGTGATGCGGATATTCAGCCAGCTTTTCCCGATTGCCCGCTCCAACAAAGAAGAAGGCACCAGGAACCTTACCCAAATAGTAGGAGAAGTCCTCTCCTCCCATAAGAGGCTTCATCGGCAGGACTCGCTCTTCGCCAAATGCGGCCAGTGCTGCCTCACGTGCCAGCTCTGCCTCCTTCTCGCTGTTGATGACGGCCGGATAGTCACGGATATAGCGAACCTCTGCGCTGGCCCCCATCATCGCTGCTGTTCCTTTGGCGATCTCGGTCAGCCGCTTCTCAGCGCGGTCACGAACCTCCGGGAGGAATGTACGGACTGTACCCGTCAGGCGGCAGGAATCCGCGATGACATTGTTATTGTCTCCTCCGTGAAACGTTCCGACGGTGACGACGACACTGTTCATCGGGCTGACATTGCGGCTGGCGATGGTTTGCAAGGCTCCCACGATCTGCGATCCGACGACAATCGAGTCAATCGTTTCATCCGGGATGGCACCGTGACCCCCCCGTCCTTTAACCTCGATGACAAAATCATCGATGCTGGCCATGATCGGCCCAGGACTGATGTATACGTTGCCGACTGGCAGCATGGACCAGAGGTGAACCCCAAAGATCGCGTCCACGCCGTCTACTGCCCCGTCCTGTGTCATCTGGATGGCGCCGCCTGGCGACTCCTCCTCCGCATGCTGGAAAATAAAGCGAATTTCTCCGGCGAACTGATCGCGATGATTGGCGAGAACACTGGCCAAGCCAAGCAGCTGAGAGGTATGCGCATCGTGACCACAAGCGTGCATGACCCCAGGGACTTTGGATTTATACGTAACCTCTTTTTGATCCTGGATGGGCAGCGCGTCGAAATCCGCGCGCAGGGCTACGACTGCGCCAGGACGGCTTCCGCGCAGGACGCCAACTACCCCTCGTCCCCCGACACCTGTGCGAATCTCGTCAAAATTCAGTCCTTCCAAAATTTCAGCAATCATCTGTGGTGTCTTTTCTTCATGAAAAGACAACTCCGGATATTGATGCAAATGACGACGCCAACTGATGATTTGCGGTTCCATTTCTTTCAAGCGGTCTTTGAGCTGCTCCTGCAATGACATGCTGTGCACTTCCTCCCATACCATGCGAATGCGATTCTTGTCCTATCGTTTGTCCTTATCATAGCAGAAAAAGTAAGGAATCTGGATGGAAGATTCGTCAAAGGGGCAGAATCTGCTGCTTTCTTTGCTCATAGACGGCTATTGATTCAAACCCTGCACGCTTGAGCGTCGCGCTAGCCATGTCGCCATGATTCCCCAATTGATCCGGGCGTGTCGCTCCTGAAGCTGTCGTCACAGCTACCCCATGTTGAGCCAGAATCTCCAGCATTCGGGAACTTGGACTCATTTCGCCGACAGTTGGGTGGCGGTACCACATGGTGTTCAACTCGGTCGCCACCCGGTTGCGCTTGAGGGAACGGGCAATACGCTGGTAATAAGACAGCAGAGAGGTTTCCTCCGGTCGAAAGCCGCAGCTCTTTAATCCATCCACATGAGCAATCAGATCAAACAGCCCGCTCTCTACTGTCTGCTCCACCAGATCAAAGTATCGACTGTACAGGCTGCCGAGATCCATTCTCCCGAAGCGCTCGCTCGTTTGGGGCAGATGAACAGCCACTCCCTCAACAAAATGAACGGCGCCCAGGCAGAAATCCCAATCATAGGCATTCACGATCCCGGACAGTGCTGCTTCCTGTTCTGGGAAAAAATCCAGCTCGATTCCGACCCGCAGGGCTATCCCGTCGTCTTCCCAGCGCTGCTTTTCCCTCTCCAGAAAAGCGAGGTAGCTCGGAAAGCTCTCGCAGCAGACTTGATCCAGCCACTGCCGCTGGACTCGTCCCAGATGATCCTGTCCCAGATGCAGCTGCTCTTCATAGAGGCTTTTGAATTGTGTAAAACGGTAGCCATGCTCCACGATGCCGACGATTCCAATCCCCAGCTCCTTGGCTCGCGACCGATACTCATCCAGCCAGGCCGACGAATAAGGCCCTTCCCTCATGCGATCCGTCAATCTACGCACCAGTCCGTCCATCCATTCCCTTGTGCCAGGCACCTCTTCCTTTACCTGCTGCGAAAGCGATGCTGTTGTTTGCATCAACCAATCCAGAGAATACGGCCCTTCCTCAACATGGACATGAAAATCTACCTTCATCCCGATCCCCTCCGCGGGTATTTCCAACAGTCTTACTTGTTTTTATGTTGAGGGAATAGGGCATATGTCACACGAACCTATTTCATGTCGCTTTTTCGCTCATACGTACAAAACGCATGTGGATAGCGGTTCTTCTCGTCTATGATACCTTCTCGCTTATCTACCAAGGTAAAGGCATCCCGATCCCATGCCGGGAAATACGTATCCCCCTGCGTGTCCAAGTGGATCTCTGTAATGTACATGCGATCTACCACATCGAGAAACTGGCGATAAATCTCGGCTCCTCCGAAGATGATCACATCTCCGAGCGCCAGCACCTCCTCCTTGGTATGAACCACATCCACACCTGGCATGTGAAAATCAGGATTGCGGGTCAGAACGACATTTCGTCGGTTGGGAAGCGGCTTGCCGATGCCTTCCAGCGTCTTTCTTCCCATCACGATCGTTTGGCCTGTCGTAAGCTCCTTTACGTGCTTCAAATCAGCCGGCAAATGCCAAGGCATGACGCCATCCTTGCCGATCACCTGGTTGTTCGCATACGCGACGATCAGGCTAATCATACAGCTACCTCTCCTTTAATATGTGGATGGGCTTCGTAGTCGACCACCTCAATATCGTCGAAGGTAAATTCAAAAATGGATGTAACCTCCGGGTTGAGCTTCAGCTTTGGCAGAGGCTTCGGCTCTCTGGTCAATTGCAGCTTTACCTGCTCCACGTGGTTGAGGTACAGGTGAGCATCGCCTAATGTGTGCACAAATTCACCGGGCTCAAGTCCCGTTACATGCGCCATCATCTGGGTGAGCAAAGCGTAGCTGGCGATATTGAAGGGCACGCCCAAAAACGTGTCTGCACTGCGTTGATACAGCTGGCAGGAAAGCTTTCCATTGGCGACATAAAACTGAAACAGCAAGTGGCATGGAGGCAGTGCCATCTCATCCAGCTCAGCCGGGTTCCAGGCGCTTACGATCAAACGGCGAGAGTCGGGATTTCGCTTGATTTCCTCTACGACCCACTTGATTTGATCGACCGTCTTGCCGTCTCGTCCAGCGAAAGAACGCCATTGCTTGCCGTATACCGGTCCCAGATCTCCGTTTTCATCCGCCCACTCGTTCCAAATGCGCACGCCATTTTCTTGCAAATAGCCAATATTGGTATCACCAGAAAGAAACCACAAGAGCTCGTGGAAAATCGATTTGGTATGTAATTTTTTCGTTGTAATCAGCGGGAAGCCCTCGCTCAAGTCAAACCGCATCTGATGACCAAAAACACTGATGGTCCCCGTGCCTGTCCGGTCTTCCTTTTTGACTCCCTCGTCCAGAATGCGCTGGCACAAGTCCAGATATTGTCTCATTCCCCTACACTCCTTCCCTATTAGGTCTATACTAAACCAAAACGGCGCGATTGAAAACGGAAGGGATACAGCATGCTATAATAACAAGGAATCGAACGCATGAAAAAGGAAGCGGGATCAAATGGACGAGAAAGAATCGAAGACCAAACCACGCTACAAACAAATTGCAGAACAAATGGAGCAGCGGATCAGCATCGGTGAATTTCCACCTGGCTATTTTTTGCCTTCTGAGCGGTTGCTTGCCAAGGAACTTCATGTAAACCGCTCCACGATCGTCGCAGCGTATGATGAGTTGCAAGCAGCAGGTGTGGTCGAGAGAAAGCGAGGCAGCGGTACGATCGTCAGCCGGGATATTTGGTGCACAGCAAGCTTTGCATCTGGTCGTGCAATGTCTGTTGCAACCTGGAGACGCTGTAGCAATCGAAGAACCATCCTACTGTTATTCCCTGCCCTTGTTTCGTTCTTCCGGCTTACGGACCTTCCCACTTCCTGTAGATAAAGACGGGATTATACCCGAACAACTGGCAGAGCTTCATCGCAAGCATCGGATCAAGATGGTCTTTCTCAACCCCAATTACCAGAACCCGACCGGGAGCCTGCTCTCTCTGGAGAGACGCCATCGCTTGTTGGCTCTTTCAGCAGAAAACGGCATCCCGATTATTGAGGATGATCCTTATAGTCTGACCTCTTTTTCCGGTGAGTCCGTACCGACACTCAAATCACTCGACAGGCACGGTACTGTGCTATACATCAGTTCATTGACAAAAATCGTCGCGTCCGGACTGCGCATCGGCTGGATTGTCGGACCTCAGACCGTCATCGAGCGATTGGCAGATGCCAAGCAGCAATTTGACTACGGACACAGTATTTTTCCGCAGTGGCTGGCTGACAAGTTTCTATCCTCATCTGATTTTTCTAGACATATGGATCTATTACGCAGCCAGCTCCTCCTGCGTCGCGACCAGCTCGTGACCTCGTTGCAAGGCCATTTTGGCGATCAGGCAGAACTTGTGATACCAGCTGGAGGCATTCACCTTTGGTGCGGTCTGGCTGGTGAATGGAACGAATCACAGCTGTTGCGTGAAGCCGTGAAGCGAGGCACCATTTTTGTCCCTGGGCATCTTTTTGGAGCGAAGGATGGATACGTGCGCTTCACATTTGGGCGAGCGGATGCAGACGAAATTCGCGAAGCTGTTTCTCGCTTTGCAGATGCTTTCACTTTAAGTGGATGAGCAAAAAAGCTACCAAGTGGATGGTTTCAATTTGTATGGATCGCGCTATGATCAAGTTGTGCAAGATGTTTGATTCCTTGTCTTCATCTGAATCAATCCTGTTCATTCCCATAAAGGACGATGGTGTATGTCCATTTATCCATTTATCATTGCTGTCTTTGTACTGGTCGCGATCGCCCTAGCTGCCACCTTTAAGATCGGATTGCAGCCAGAAGAAACCAGACAGCGGGGATTCGTCGAGCGCTCCCGAAACCTGTTGATCATATACGGAGTCATCACCATAATCTTGTTGATTGCTTTGGCCGTCTTTCTCTATTTGCGCTGATTTGGAACATTCGCTAGCAAAAAAACGCCGTCCGCTCTCTACGAACGAGAGCGACGGCGTTATTTTTTTTGGTGGCCAGACATTGAAAAGGCGGATTAATTGTTCACTGCTGAGCGTTCTACATTTGCTGCTTGCTGACCTCGTTGACCATTGACAATTTCAAAGGTAACGAGCTCGCCCTCCTCCAAATTGCGGTAACCGGATCCACTGATTGCTGAGTAGTGAACGAACACGTCCGGCCCACCATCCCGTTCAATAAAACCATACCCCTTCTCCTTGCTAAACCATTTCACTTTCCCATGAATCATTGCATTTCCTCCCTGTACAAATTGCAGCTATGCGCTTACTTCATCCTATGCGGATGCGAAGAAAGTGGAGATACGGTATGATAAATAAAGTACGACTTTTCGTCTTTTCGCCGAAAGGAGATGATTCAGCATGCGTAAAACCGCTATCGTCCTCTGCGCATTGCTATTGACGGCATGTTCAGAGGTATCAGAAGGTGTACAGACGGCACAACAGGCAATCGAGACAGGAAAGCAAGCGATCGAGACAGGGAAACAGGTCGTAGAGGCTGGAAAGCAGCTGGCCGAATCTGAGATTGCCCAACAGTTGAAAACCTATCTGCAGGAAAAATACGACTCCTCTGAGGCACTGAGAAACGCGATGTTTAGTGGAGACGGGCAGCTTTTAAGTGAAGAATTGCAAAAAACGGAGCTGGCCAACTTCAGCTTTTACAAATCCGATCTGCTCGGCCTCGAATACAAGGGAAAACTGACCGGAGACGGCAAATTCCAAGTATTGAAGCAGGATCTGAACAATCCTTCTGCGGAGCCTACCGTGGTCAAGGAGTTCCAGGTAAATCTGGACAGCAGTGGACAAATTCAATTGCAGGAATAGACGTTCAAAAGATTTTTTTGATAGGCTTGCGATCCCGTATCGCAAGCTTTTTTTCTTTGGCTGCCGAGAGCCCATCCAAAGCTGAGATCCTGGGTCTTTATTCCAAGCCTTAGCCTTCACGTTTTTGCATGATCAAAAAGAATAAGTCCATATTACACCCATAGAGACTGAATACATAAGAGGTGCTGTGACGTATGAACATGCTGCTTGGCTCCATTATCGTCTATATGGCTGGAATGCTGCTCATTGGCTATTACGCTTATCGACGCACCTCCAATCTGACTGATTACATGCTGGGCGGACGCTCTCTCGGTCCCACTGTCACTGCCTTGAGTGCAGGAGCTTCCGATATGAGTGGATGGCTGATGATGGGCTTGCCGGGAGCCATGTTCGCCCAGGGTCTGAGCGCTTCCTGGATCGCGATCGGCCTGACTTTAGGTGCCTATGCGAACTGGCTGTATGTAGCTCCGCGCTTGCGTACCTATACAGAGATGGCCAACAACTCGATTACGATTCCCGCTTATCTGGAGAATCGCTTTGGAGATGCTTCTCATCTGCTGCGACTGGTATCGGGCCTTGTCATCCTGATCTTTTTTACATTTTACGTCTCATCCGGCTTGGTCTCTGGGGGTGTTTTGTTTGAAAACACCTTCCAGCTCAGCTATCAAACCGGGTTGTGGATTGTGGGACTGGTGACGATCGCGTACACCCTTTTCGGGGGCTTCCTGGCTGTGAGCTGGACCGATGCTGTCCAAGGCCTCATCATGGTCATTGCCCTAATCATGGTCCCTCTCGTCACTATCGTTGCGGCAGGTGGGGTAGGGGAATCGTTTTCCGAGATTCGCTCCATCGATCCTTCTCTGCTCAACATTTTCAAAGGGACCAGTCTGCTCGGGATCATCTCGCTTTTCGCCTGGGGGCTTGGCTATTTCGGTCAGCCGCATATCATCGTTCGCTTCATGGCGATTACTTCGACGAAAGAAATTAAAAAGGCCACCCGAATTGGCATGGGGTGGATGATATTCTCGGTTGCGGGCGCGATGCTCACCGGCCTTGTAGGAATTGCCCTTTACTCCAAAAACAGCTGGACGCTGGCTGATCCGGAGACCATTTTTATCCAGCTTGGTACGATACTTTTTCACCCGATCATCACAGGGTTTTTGCTTGCGGCTATACTGGCTGCCATCATGAGCACGATCTCGTCACAGCTCCTCGTGACATCCAGCTCCCTGACGGAGGACATATACAAGACTTTCTTTCGGCGCTCGGCAACAGACAAGGAGCTGGTGAGAGTCGGACGGCTCTCTGTTCTCGTCGTTGCGGTCATCGCATTTCTGCTCGCGCTGAACAAAAACGACACCATTCTCGATCTAGTCGGCTACGCCTGGGCAGGGTTTGGTTCCTCTTTTGGACCTGTCATCCTGCTGTCGCTGTACTGGAAGCGCATGAATCGCTGGGGGGCATTGGCAGGGATGATCGCGGGTGCCTTGACGGTCATCATCTGGACGAGATTCGATGTGCTAAAGGACTTTTTGTATGAGATGGTCCCAGGCTTTGCTGTGAGCCTGTTGGCGATCCTGATCGTCAGCAACGTCACGACAAGGCCACCGAAGGAAGTAGAATCGCAATACGATGCATACCTGAAGAAGAACCAACAATAATGACTCATGTTCAACATCGCAGGATAAGGCCGAGATGGATCGAAAAAACGAAACACGCTTTTAAGCGTCCACCCCTGAGAGATTCCTTGGAGACGGCGCTTGGGACGCGGCTTCGTTTTTTCACGAAATCGGGCAGTCTATCCAGTTCTTACCCCTTACCAATACGCTTCAAGCTGGAACATCTCCGCGATCGTCGTAAAAGCGTATTTTTGTTCACTAAGCACTTCGATGATATACGGCAAAGCTTCCACTGTTCCCTTGAGTGTATCATCTACAGTTCCCGCACAATGCTGCAAGACGACAGAGCCCGGCCCTACATGCCCGAGGACATTCCTCGCTACCTGGGGCCCGGTAAGCCCCTTCCAATCCCAGCTGTCCACATCCCACAGGATGATCTCGTGACCCCCAGCCTTTAAAATACGGTTCACGTCTTCATTCGTCGCTCCGTATGGGGGACGAACCAGGCGTGGCTTCAAGCCAATGATTTTATCGATTTGCTCTGTGGTTCTCTCCACTTGGTCGAGCACGGCAGAGAGCGCAATTTTCGTAAAATACGGATGGTCCCAGCTGTGATTCCCGATTACATGTCCCTCGGACGCTATTCTTTCCAGTATTTTGGGATTGTATTTTGCCATTTGACCTACGCACATGAAGGTTGCCTTTACGCGATACTGGGCCAAGATATCCAAAACACGCGGGGTCCATAGATGGTCGGGACCATCATCAAAGGTAAGCGCGACTTCCTTGGGTTTTCTCCGAATTGGAGCTTCTGTGGAACTATACCGGCTCTTCCCTTTTTCTTCACCCTTTTTCATTCATTCACCTCCATCAAGCTTCAATCTCAAACCGTTCAACGACACTCTCCCGCTTCGTCCATATATTTCATGATTTTGGCGACGTATTGCTGCGTTTCTTCCGGCGTTGCGGACAACCAGGAATTCCCTTGTTCTGCTATTGCCTTTTTCATGTTGTTTACACCCCAGTTATATGCCCCCAATGCTTTGGGAATATCGCCTTCGAATTCTTTTAGCATTTCTTTCACGTACATCGCCCCACCCAAAATGTTTTGCCACGGATTCGTACGATCGATTCCTAGCTCCTCTGCCGTTTCAGTCAAGAGCTGCATAATGCCGAATGCACCAGCTTTGCTGAATCCTGCATTTTTTCCAAAGCTAGATTCAGCGTAGGCAATCCCATGCAGAAGGATCGGGTCCAGATGAAACAGACGTGCCGCCTTGTCCAGCATCACTTTTACTTCTTGCTGTCCATCAAAAGAATCCTCACGTGCTGGCGGTATTTTTAAGGGCTGCCCGACAAAAATCATATTGGATGTGAGTTTGTTCCCTTTTTTAAGCTGTTCTACCGATACCATGTATCTCTGGGCAATCTCCCAGAGGGTTTCTCCCTGGCTCACGATATGCGTTTCGTAAGGTTCGATGGAGGCAGCATCGTAATAGAGAAGCTCACCGTGGTGTTGGGGACTCTCCTTTTGATCGGGCAGAATGCCATGCTCTCTCAATGTACGCAGCATATATTCCGCTCGCTGGCGGTAGGTGTGGTTACGGACTGCAAGATTTCCCCGTTCGCGAATTCTTCTTCTCTCTTCAGGACTGGCCAGGTATTCACGAACGAGGCGAAGTGTCTCTTCAGCAGTAGCAGAGACCAGCAGATCGTCACCTGGGCGAAACAATCTCCTGATCTCAGGCGTATCCTGTGTGAGAAGGAATCCGCCACAGCCGAGTATTTCAAAAATTTTCTGCGGAATCTGAGTACCCCATGTGAGTAAGCTGATGACGATGTCTGACGAGCAGTAGACTTGTTTCATCTCTGTAGATGGCAAGGAGGCATGAATCCACTCCTGCGGGATGTCGAGCCCAAAGAAGGGCTTCATTTTATCCCAATCCCTGCCGTAAAAATCAATCCGTATGTTTTCGTACAAAAGCGGTCGAATCAGGGTATGCAGGGCCATCAACCGATCCTGATCCGAATGATGTTTATACATGTGGGGAAAAGCATGCCCTACCAGTGCTATAGATTGGCGAGGTTCGGAGGGAGTAGGTTCGGGGAAAAAGAAAGTCTGATCATAACCGAAGTCCATATGTGAAGCCCGAAAGCCTGCCTGTCTGTAAGAGGCTACACATGCAGGGGATACTGAAAACACAAAGTCAACCTGCAAGCGAGAAATCAAAGGCAAGGACCAGATTTCGAGAAAGGTAGGGTCGTCTACCGCCCAATAGACCAACGGCACTTTGGCTTCCTGGGAGCATTGTCGAATGACATGCTGCAGCGTGATCGACAGCTCTGGGCCCCAGCCTATCACGACCATCAGTTCAGGCCTGTATTTTTTGATCATTTCAGGAATATTTTTCTCGGTTAATGGTCCCGTAATCATCACTTGATGCCCTGCATCACGAAACCCATACGCTAGTCCATGAACGGATGCGTGGCTATTTTCAAAGAACAAAACGCGCATGAACGTTCTTTCACCTCCAATCTCAAGAACCGTTGTTTTCTTTGATCTTCAAATACTGGTCAACGTAAATCAGATCGGAAGTCAGACCGTTCTCCTTCATGATTTGTTCGACCGTCACACCGTACTGTTGTGCAATATTCCAAAGGGTGTCCCCCTCTCGAACGTCATGCACCTCGTATTTCTCCCTGATCCGATCCATGAAATAGGTGAGTTTGCCACCCGTCAGCGTATCGCTGTCTTCCTTTTTCACGATGCCTTCCTCCTGGAGTACGTCCAGCATGTAGTCAGCTCGATGCCGGTAGGTGTCTTCACGCACGGCATGCATCCCCTGCTTTCTGATCTGTTCACGCAGATCGGGATGCTCCAGATAGTGACTGACGAGCTCTACGGTTTCCTTAGCAGACGAAGATGCTACCAAATCTCGATGGGGAACAAAAAGGCGTCTGACTTCAGGTGTACTATGCGTAACCAGACAGCCACCCGAGCCTAGAATTTCATAGGTCCGCTGGGTAAGCTGGGTCTCATAATTTTGCAATCCGATCACGATGTCTGCTGAACTATACACTTTGTTTGCTTCTGGTTACGGGAGATAACCATGTATCCACTCCGCAGGGATGTCTTTTCCTAAGTAAAATTTCATTTTGTCCCAGTCACGACCGTAAAAATCAATACGTATATTTGCATGAAGGAGCGGTCGAATTAACGTATATAAAGAGACCAGGCGATAATGATTGGGATATTGTTCAAACACCTGGGGATAGGCATTAGCCACGACTGCAATCGAGGTACGGTATTTTTCCTCACTCGGCACGGTGCAATGAATGCTCGGGTGATAGCCAAAATCCATATGAGCAGCTTTTATACCCTGTTGACGGTAATAGTCCACTCGTGCCGGACAAATGGTAAACACGAAGTCAGGTTGCACTCGCTTAATCAATGGCAACGTGAAATAGCTCGTAAAAGTAGGATCTTCCGTTGCCCAATACACGAGCGGTACTTGCGCTGCATGTACATGTTTACAGATCCATTCCTGCTTCTCCGTTGTTTGTTCAGGTCCCCACCCCAGCATGACGATGAGATCGGGCTGAAACTCTGCGATCATTTCAGGGATATTCTGATCCGTCAGAGGTCCTGAAATCATCACTTTATGGCCTGAATCGCAAAATCCATTCGGCAATCCATAAATCCACATCGGGTGGCTCTCCAAAAACAGGACACGCATTTTCTCACCTCAACATTCTCATATCATTCGATACCATATGCGGCGGCAAGTCTTTCGCGTAACGGCGGCAACCATCCTTTTGAATGCGGAAAAACACGTATCGATACTTTTCATAGAGATAAAACCGTCATGAGCCTTTTTTTGCATGTTCATGCAGTTTATCCAGGGCATCTGAATCAATTGCTGATCCTGCGTATCGACTCCATGAAAAAGTGACCAGAAACTGACGATTTTTGTGTAAAAATGATCGATGCGCTTGAGAAAGGCCGAATCCAGCGGTCCCTTGTAAAAATGAATTACTTTATTTACAAAAGCTTTTCCGTAAGCCCGGCAGATCCCGACAAAATCATAGGCAGGATCCCCTGCCCCCATCGCACCAAAATCGATCACACCGGACAATTTTCTTTTTTCAAAATCGTACAGCAGATGCTCTGGCTTCAGATCATTGTGTAAAAGGCAGGGTGTAAACCGGAATGAATCCTTGTCTGTTAAAAAGTCATCAAAGACTTGCCTGGTCCATGAAATCAGCTTGGGGGTCATAACGGGAAACGCTTTGTTTTTTATCGTTTTGAACAGGTCCCTGTAGTAGTCTTTGATCTGTGAAGCTTCTGCCGCTTCTCCAAATGCTTTATCCAAAGGAAAAGCATGCATGGCGGTCAAAAATGCCCCGATCTCCTTGGCCAGCTGCTCTTGCTCTTGATCATTCAAGCCAGCCATGTCCACAGGAAAAAGCGGACGTCCTGCTATCATGGGATAACCCACATAGGGGATCTGATCAGACTCATTCGAGGAATAGATAAATTGAGGGATTGCAACAGGGAGAACAGCGTGAAGCTGGGGCAAGATCTGAAGCTCCTTGGCCATGATGCTCTTGGCTTCTTCTGTCTTGGGGAAACGAAAAATCATCCTTTCCCCGATGATCAGTACAAGATTGTACCATCCTGTATCATCTACACGCAGGGATTCCTTGGCCAAATCCGGGTATTTGGCGTGCAAAAGCTTTTCCAGTTTCTCCGTCTCCACAGTGATGTCTGCTCCTTTCTAGAACATCCAAATTAGAGGTTATTGTATTGTATGACTTGGCAAACAATTGGAAACTTATAGTCACGTACATTCTCACATCTGCCATGTGCACGATTTTCTTGACGATGGCAAGCCCTAAACCACTTCCCACCAATGACCTGTTGCGTGATTTGTCTCCTTTATAAAAACGATCGAACACATGTGGCAGCTCACTTTCGGAGATGCCAGTTCCCGTATCCTCGATGGTGACCACTATCCGTTCGTCTTTTCTGATTCCGATGCGAATGGTCCCTTCAGGTGGTGTAAACTTGATGCTATTCGTGATCAGATTCATCCATACTTGATTGAGCAGGAGCTTGTCTGCAAAAATCGATGTCTCCGGCAGCTCCAGATCGATATGCAGGCGCTTATCCTGCCACTGCATCTCCAGCATCAGCAGAACTTGCCGCAGCTGCTCGTCCAGGCGATAGACGGACGGCTCATAGAGGCTCGTCTCCTTGTCCAAGGAAGCAAGGGTAAGCAGCTGCTTGCTCAGAGAGGAGAGTCTTCTACTCTCCTCTTCGATGATCTTGAGGTAGGCTTCCTGCTGCTCTGCGCTCACTTCACCACTGCGAATGGCCTGGGAGAAGCCCTGGATGGATGTGAGCGGAGACTGGATTTCGTGGGAGACGTTGGAGACGAATTCCTGCCTCATATCATCCAACTGTTTGAGCGATTGTGTCATCTGCGCAAAATTGGCTGCCAGATTGCCTATCTCATCCCGGCGCAGGATATCCAGCTGTATCTCGTACTCGCCTTCAGCCAGCTTTTTGGTAGCCTGAGTCAAGGTCTTGAGCGGCTTCACCAGATAACGGGTGAATACCAGAATCAGGACCACACTGATCACGAGCATGGCAGCCAGTAGAAAAGCAAACAGGATAAGCGATAAAATGCCTCGTTGGTTCGAAGCTGTTCCTTGTTGCTGATCGCCAAAAAATACATCGGTTCTCCGCCGACAACCCTGAGCTTTACCTTGGGCAGATTTGCTGCGGCTGGCAGCTTTGTGCTAATGACGCTCTTTTCCACCTCATCTCTGACCTTTTCCATTTCCGCATTGGATTCCATCGATATCGTCAGCATGGAGTGATTTTCCTGTGAGCTGGAAATGTACGTTTTCACGCCGCTTACAGCCTCAACAGCTCTTTCCAAAGGCTTGGTAACGTCGTTCATCACATCTTCTGCTGATGCGTTAGGATAAGAGGTGGATACCGTAAGCATCCCCAGCTTTGCCTGGGGTTCGCTCTCAATATTGATCACTAGAAACGAAAACACCCCACCCAATGCGACGAGTAGCGATAGGAGCACCACCATAGCCGGATTTTGCAAAGACGATTTGGTTAACCACCGCACTGTCATCCCCCCTTTGCTCGATGTTTACCGCTTGCTGCGGTGATCGCTCTGCCCACAATATAGCTCCCCAATATGAACGATCGATGAACAAAACGTGGCAATATGAAGGAGGAGAAAAAAGAAAAAGAGGCGCCCGATTCGGAGCACCTCTTTATCATCCCTATTTATTCCAGTTCAGCTGCTACACGTTTCAATTTGCCTTCCAGCTCGTTCAGGTCTACCTTCATCTCCAACGCGGCAATCAGACCTGTGAAGTAGGAGGCAACCTGTTCCTTGACAAGGGCACGTTCCGTTTCCACGATTGTGGAAAAGAGTGTGGAAAACTGGTCGCGCAATTGCTCGCTTCCGCCAGAGACATAGGCAGATACAGGCTCTTGCAGGCGCTTTTCCAAATCCTCGCGCATTTTCACTCTGCCATCCTGTTCAAAGAAATCCTTGGTGTTCTTAAACAGGGAGAGCGCAGGTTGGAAGGCCTGGCTGGTTACAGGCAAATCCTCCGCGAATGTCAGCGTCTCTACCTGCCTCGGCTGATATGGAGACAGGGAGAGACTGGTCGCGTGGGCCTGAACATCACGTTGCCACTGCTGGATCAGCGTGACTCCTTGTCTGTTCATGTACTTCTCCAGTCGCAGCGTGGTCGCACGCAGCTCCTGTGCCAGATCATAGCTGATCGAACGGAGGAGATCCGTCAGACAGCCTTGCAGAGCCTGCTTCATGTTGCGTCCATCCTCTTTTAGGACAGCCGGGTTGAAGGCAAAACCAAACAGCTCGTTGAAGCGGAAAAAGAGACGTTGCTTGACGTAGAAAAGCAGTTCTTCTCGCTCTTTGTCCAAATCCCGCTCCATCGAAGTGACCGAGAGAGCATCTACTGCAGCCAGCGCCGCAGCCTGCGCTTCGTTGGCCGCATCCCGACGAGCCAGACGTTCGCTTTCTCCGGACGTTGCCATGCGCATAAATTCGGACAAGGTTTCATGTGCCCTGCGAATCTCAGCGATTGCGGCATTGACCGCAATCTGGGTCAGCTCGTCGATGGTAAACCGCAGGAAATCTTCTTCAAAATGAGCCATTCCAGACAGGGCAAATCCTTCTTCCGCTGGCATCAAAGGCTCACCTTCTGCTGTCTGCGTGCGTTGACGGTACACTTTTTCAGCAGATCCAGCAAGCTTGCCAGCCTCTAGCATCCGCGCCAGCAAAGCGGTCTGACTGGATACCGGATAGATCCGAGGTAGGCGAATTCCGCAGGTAAGCAGGTTTTTCTCTACGTGCGTAATGACACCCTGCAGCTCTTCTTCTGAGACAGCCAAATCAGCAGCATTCACGATGAAGAACATCTTGTCCATCTCAAAGGTGTCCTTTACACGTCCCATCTGCAGCAGGAATTCGCGGTCAGCCTGGGAGAAGGCATGATTATAGTAGGTTACGAACAGAACAGCATCCGCGTTTTTCATGTACTCAAAGGCAACTCCGGTGTGACGAGCATTGATCGAGTCCGCACCGGGCGTGTCCACCAGGACGATTCCTTGATCCGTCAGCGGGCAAGAGTAGAACAGTTCGATGTACTCGGCAAAGCACGCTTTTTCTTCCTTGGCTACGAAGCCTTTGAACGCCTTCATGTCTACCAGCAACTCGCCGCCGAGATGATCCGCCATCTCACCTAGACCCTTCGTGACGGCTTTTAAGAAGGTGTAGTGAGGTTTCGCGGTTGGAGGGATTTGCGCTACGTCAATTTTGTTCAGTTCGTCCAAAGCGCCCTCCAGATCGGGAGCGGACAATCCGAATACAGCCAGGGAACGGAGCACGTCCTGTTCGATGGCATCTCTGCTTTTCAGCACGACACGAACGGTTCCATGGGGCTGTTCCTCGGTTGGAGGCATAATTTTGTTGATTGCAGCCGTCGTCGGATTGGGCGATACCGGCAGCACCAGATCTCCCATCAAGGCATTGGCAAACGACGATTTCCCCGCACTAAAAGCCCCGAACAAGGCAACAGTAAAGCGGTTGGCAGTCAAGCGATCTGCACGATCCAGCATCGCTTGCGCCTGATTCTTCATACCCGGTACATCTGTGATTTCTATACTTGCACGCCGCAAGCGCTCCGCTGCGGCAAATAGCTTCTCTCTCAACTGGTTCATAATCGTACGTTACGCTCCTTCTTGCAGGATCGCCTGCAACTGTTCTTTGGCGGCTTGCTCTTTGGATGCGAGCTTCGTCAATTCCTGATGAACCTCTGCCATTTTGCGCAGATCAGCCAATCGCTCCTGCAGCTGTCCATTCTCTGCCTTTACCTGCTGTTCCAGCTTCGCCACGACCTGCTCGATGAAAGCGAGACCTGCACGTCTGTACTCCAGCTTGATCCCATTGGAAAGATCGTTGCAGTAATTCATCACATACTCGCGAGAGCCCGCTCCATCCTTGATGTGAGAAGCGAGGAACTCCCCTGTCAACGCAATGCTGGTCGCATGCACTGCAGCGTGATACGCTTCGTCGCGAAGTTCGTATGCCTGTGGCTGCTTCGCCATCAATTCTTTGAAGTGGAAATCGAGATTGCCCGCCACTTTTTCACGCAGATCCGCCAGCAACGCCTCTTCCCTCTTGGCCTTCTCTTCCTCTGTCTTTTTTCCTGCGAATAAAATGCCCGCTTTAAATCCAGGTTTGCGGCTTTCCAGGTAGCTCTGTGCCGCTTCAGAGGTGCTGAAATAGGTCAGGCGAGCGTTGTCCAGGAGAACACCCAGCTCCTTCTCCATCTGTTTGCGCGCATCAGCCGTGCGGTTGGCAAGTGCCTGAGCTGCTGCTTCAGCCTGCTGCAAGGCACGGACGACCTGCTCCGCATCATGGCTGTCCAGCCCTTCTACCTGCACTTCGTCCAGCTTGCCTTCTAGCTCTCGACGTACTTCCTCATTTCGGTTCTTCAGCACCTGCACATGCTCGTCGACCAAATGCTCTGCTGCGCTACGTACGCTGGTCACAACCAGCTCCTCGCGATTCGAGATCAAGCGAGCCAGCAGGGCCTGAAACTCTTCATACTGATTTTCATCATGATCGGGTTCTGCCAGCGAGGTATAGAAAATCCCGTCCGGATGGATGTTCCAGGTCTCAAACGCGTCCTCGACACTTTCTTTGTAGCTGTCAAAATCAAGCTCAAAATCAATGTGCTTATCGATCATATTGACCACCAAATAGACCGGTTTTCCCCGATCCTTCAAGGTTTTTGTAAAGTTGAAGTTCTCTTCAGCCTGGACGTGGTTGTAGTCCATCATATAAATCACGACATCTGCTAAATGCAGGGCGGATTCTGTCGCGATCTTGTGAGCAGCATCCGTCGAATCAATTCCCGGTGTATCCAACAGGCTGGCTTGTTCATGGAGGAAAGTTCCTGGGTACTGTACCTCCACCCATTCAACGGTATCGCCATCTACAGCGAACTGCTTCAGCTTCTCCATCTCTGTATCTGGATCGAATGTAACGACTCCGGTATCTTTGGTATAAACACGCGCAGCCTTCTCACCACCGCGAATTTTCACGACGTTTGCACTCGTCGGAATCGGGTTGGAAGGCAGCAGCTTTACTCCCAACAAAGTGTTGATCATCGTCGATTTTCCCGCAGAAAAGTGTCCGCAAAAAGCGATGTTCAACTCCGCACGTTTCGTTTTATCAGCCAACTGAATCAGCTTGCCCGGCGTCTGCTCGTCGCCGCTTTCCTTCATATGTGCAGCCGCTTTTTCCATCAGATCTGCCATCCGGGCAAAATCCGTCTGCGGTTCCATCACTTGCGTATGAGGCATCTTTACCACCCTCTCCAAATCCATGCTCTCTTTTTTATCCCACCATATCTACCAAGCCGAATGTATCATACCTGCTGGGGTTGTTCAATTATTTGTGTGAAAGTTTGCACGTGGAACTTTCATCCGCATACTTCCCCTCTGATTGGAAAAAATCGCACTAACATCTTATTCACATCCTGGCGGGGAGGGACTCCTAGATGTACAGCGAGAATCAGAAGTCGTCGGAAGCCCATTTCCCGCAGGAACTATCCACGAGTTTGCAGGAAAATATCGCGATTTTCAAGAGCTTGTTCAGCCATGCGGAAGACATTTTCTTGTGGCGGTAGCAATTGATGCACCCAGAACGGATGAAGCAGAGAAAAACGCAGATAAGGAAGCCCCTGGCAAGCCAGAAGGTCAACAGCGCTATCTGGTCACCCAGCAACGAGTGGTTCCAGCGAGCATGGCGATTGGATCACAGCGCGGAAACGGCCAGGGATCAAAAGACAGGCCCTTTTATAACATCGCCTCGGAGGGGATTCCCTGTTCGAAGCGTCCAGAGAAATCGCTACTCGTTCCAGCCGCGCCCCTTTTTACCAGCATTTGAAGGTCGTGGTCATCTCTGAACAAATTGCCAATTCCCCGAATGGATTCGCCAACTCCATTGATTTTTTTCTGCGCGATCCCGACCTCAGACGAACGAGCAAAATCTTGATCTCGCATGGCATGCTTTTGCGCAAGAGATTATGAGGCTGAGTCACGACACGATCAGTAAAGTGCAAAAGCAGATGAAAGTGGACGTTCTACGCTTGGATAGTTAGCTGAAACAAAACCATCACGCTTTATGGAAAACGATCAAGCAAGATTGGCATTCAGGAAAACGTCTATTTGAAAAAAGCATGATTTCGGTGGAAGCTCGTGTCTTTATCCGCAACATCGGTGAAATAAACCGCTCAGGGTACTGATAAGGAGGAGAACGAGCGTCATGACAACCTTTTTTGGTGAGATTACGATCTATCTCATGATCATTGGCATCCTGCTCTCTGCTTTGGTTCCCTTCGTCCTGGATCGAATCGTCAGCAAACTGCACGAGCTTGGCGATCCGCCGTGGAAAGCAAGAAAAAGGATAAGCAATAAGGGCCCGTACATCCAACGATCTGGAACGTACAGGCCCTTCTCACGGTTTTATTTTTCAGCTAACAGATCAGCAAATGCCTTGGCGTATGGAGGCAGATCAGGTGGACGACGAGAACCTACGATGTGTCCGTCTACGACAACCGGCTCGTCGACCCAGATCGCTCCTGCATTCTCCATGTCATCCTTGATGCCGGGCGTGGATGTCGTGGTTACACCCTGCAAAATTTTAGCCGAAGCTAGTACCCAGCCCGCGTGGCAAATATGACCGATCGGCTTTTTCGCCTGGTGCATGGCCTGGACGAAGGAAATAACCTCCGGATAGCGGCGCAGCTTGTCAGGCGCCCAGCCCCCTGGCACCAGAACGCCGTCGTAATCAGCCGCATTCACATCCGCCATCGCGATTTCCGCTTCGCAGGGAACGCCGTATTTGCCTATGTAAACCTGTTTGGCTTGTGGTCCTACCAAATGAACGACTGCTCCCTCCTCCCGAAGTCTCAGCACTGGGTACCAAAGCTCCAGATCTTCGAACTCCGACTCGACGAAGCAGACTACTTTCTTGCCAGATAATCTCATGGAATCAGCCTCCCTTTCCTTATCATTGTACAGGTAGGAAGCCCTCTATGGAAACCTCCATGAGACTTTACTTTGCCCGGGCTTCTGTGGAGGAGATAAAAAAGAAGAAAACCCTCCAAGTTCTTGGGATTCCTGCTGGAGGTCATCCCTGCCCGGCTCTATTAGAAAACTTGGCTACGGCCAAGCTTTTGGCGGAGCCTTAGTTGCACTTATACTATCTTCCGCTAATCTTTTTAGCGCTTTAGCGCACTTAAACTTTCCGATAGTATAAAAAAAGGAAATCCGCTTCCAAAGCAGCCGGTTCAAGATGGATCTCATGGGTGGACGCTAAAGGCAGGTTTCTCTTTTTTCATTCCGCTTCGGTTGGAATCCCAAAGACTTTCGCTTGAAGCTGTCCTCAGGAAACAGGACAAATAAGCGCAGATCTTGGAGCGTTTTCTCCTGTTTCCTGCCCACCACTTCGGCTGGATCTCAAAGACCATTTTTCATTAAAAAAGTGAGAAACAGGTTTCATTCGCTGTTTCCCACCTTATAGCGGTGATCATATGTAATGTAGATGGTGCCGGTAGAGGGACTTGAACCCCCACGGTTTCCCTCACGATTTTGAGTCGCGCGCGTCTGCCAATTCCGCCATACCGGCATAAACAAGTCAGCAACATTCGACATTTTTCGCAAATCTCGCTGACACTTAAATACTATACAGACAAATTGATACGCACGCAATACCGGATATTTTTTCCATTTAACAAGCACTGAGATGGTAGAAAATCTGACATAAAAGATTGATTTATCAGGCTCTAACAGCGTTTTTCCGGCAGACCTTCCTCTTTCTATTTTATTGATTGACAAAAAAACTGCCACCACTTCGTATCGTCTCATCTTCTGTTTATTCGACAATCTCATTTTCACTTGTTGAAGCAGATGAGCACGGAAGGTTGCACCTATGCTAGGAGAAGATCCAGCTTCACAGAAATATCTCTGAGCCCATTTGTTAGAGGGGTTTCATGGAAACAACAGAATACCATCGGACTCCCGGTTACATATGGAGTTTTCGTAGATCCGCCAAATTACAATCCTGATACCGACCCATTTTCATGGATAGCTGGGGTAGAAGTTCTCCATGATGCGGAGCCGCCAGAGGGCATGATTTCATACGAGCTTCCAAAAGCAACCTATGCTGTCTTAGACTACAAAGGGGACATCGACAGGGCTGGGGATGCTTATGGACAATTATATGATTGGATCACCCAGTCAGAATATGTGCAAGCAGGGTCTTACGGATTCGAAATGTATTCCAAGGTTTATTCGATGACAGAACGGCAAAACGCTGAATTTTCATTATATTTTCCAGTTCGAAAAAAGTAGTTTTACCATCCAGATCAAATGAAGAACCCCCCTGTTAGCTGGGGGTTCTTCATTCTAGCCCAAGATAGATCCTAGCTCAGTTTCTGGCCACAATTCGGACAGAAATTGGCGCCTTCGTTCTTCGCTCCGCAGTTTGGACAAAAGTTCGGTTTTTTCCCCTCAGAAGTCGATGTCGAAGGGGCATTTGCGGCCTCAGCCGAAACCTTTTGACCGGCATTCATATTTTTCATCATTTCGTTCGCAAGGTTCATCCCCATCATCATGCCAGCCATGTCCGAAGCAGCTCCACCGCCTTGGACGTTGCCTGATACGATGCCGTCCGTCATGGCAACCTGTTGATACTTTTGCAGATTTCCGATCATTTCGTAGGATGCTGTCTTCGTGATCTTATCTTGAATTTCTTTCGGATAGTTGAAGCTCATGACTTGAAAGCCTGTAATCGTCATCCCGATGTCCATCACTTGCATATCAAGGTCTTCACGAATGCCTTTGGCAATATCAAGCGCATTCGCTTGCAGATTGAACATATCTTTTCCTTCCCGGCTGATCCACTTCATCAATAACTGGTCCAGCACGGAGGTAATCCGGATTTTGACGTCATCCACAA
Source organism: Brevibacillus sp. AY1 (assembly GCF_029870785.1). Taxonomy (NCBI): domain Bacteria; kingdom Bacillati; phylum Bacillota; class Bacilli; order Caryophanales; family Paenibacillaceae; genus Brevibacillus; species Brevibacillus sp. AY1. The sequence goes on along the minus strand of NZ_JAFLPN010000006.1, from coordinate 26,300 downwards.
GATAGCTTTCTTTTACCCCGGCAATCTTATCAATCAGCGTAACGTAATCATTGACTTTGAAATTGAACGTGCCATTCGCGCGGATCGGCATGCCTCCTGGTAGCTGGGGAGTCGGGATCAGCACCGGATTTTGCGTTCCCCATTTGACCGTGAACTCTTTGGTATTCACGAATAGGATTTCCACTCTCATCCCACTGTTGAAGCCAAATTTAAACCCTTTCAACGTGGAGAGGAACGGAACGATCTCAGAAGCAATCTGATACTCCCCTTCATCCTCAAATATCCCTTCGATCTTTCCGTTATTGATAAAAATGGCGTCTTGGCCGGAGCGAATGATCAATTTGCTTCCTTTTTTAATCTCCCGGTTGCTCCACTTCCAAAAAATCATATCGTCTCTGAATTCTTCCCATTCCACTACATTCGCAAATTGATTTCCGAAAAATGACATGGTGCACCCTTCCTTCCTTTAAAAAGATCCTCTGCTGCTGCTATGTGAGTGGCCTCCGCTGGTCATTCCGCCTCCGCTAGACGACCCGCCGCCCGAGCCATTGTTGGTGTTCCTTTCAATCTTCTGTTTCGTTACCGTGGTGTGAAGATAGTCATCTCGGGAATCCAGAATCCCAGATGTGTGAGCTTCCTCGTAGGTACGGCTATTTACCGTTACGCGCCCCCCGGACCGATATGCCATCACAGCTACGCTGATCACTCCGATGATCAAGGAAACCGCCAATTGAAACCACGTATTTAAGAAAAGATTATCCGGTTCCCGATTCACCTCAGGGCGAGACGTCACATATTGATCTGTAGCATGCGTCGGTGACTGCACGGGAGGCGAGTAGTCGTTGTTGTAGCTATTGTTACTGTTGTAAGTGATATCCGGTTTCACCTCAGGAAGGACTTCCAAATAGGCGCCCGCGGTTTCAATATACGTTTGAAAGGCAAGCTTGTAGTCGCCGTTTGCTAAATCCGGAGTAATTTGAGAGCGTATCTCGTCAAGCCTGTCGTTGTCCAGATACGTCTCTGCTTTATAGAAACCGGCCAGGTACACCTCTCGATTGTTCATGTCCAAGGTCAAAATAACCGCATTGCCATGAGGCTTGTCGTATCCTGGTGCCTGCTCGTCGTAAAAATCTTCGGTCATGAGTTCCACGTCGATATTTTCTGGATTATCAGAAGTCCAAATGATGATATCCGTTTCTCTTAGTGCCCCCATTTGATTGGCCAATTCATTCAGTTCATCGATCTCATCCTGATTCAGCAGACCCGCCTCATCATAAATCAACGGCTTCCATCCCGCCTCTTCTGCCACACTTGTTTTCATTCCGATGGAGAAGCAAAGCCATACAGCGAAAAAGATCAGGACTGACAGCACTACTCTGTTCCTTTTCACCCTAATCCTCCCCCCATCATCCAGGTAACCAGCTTCAGTGAAAGGAAAGAGACACCTGATATTCCCGCAAACCAGGCGAGCACCTTCAGCTTGCTAATCGGTGGCTTGCCCACTACCTTGCCAGTCTGGCCATTCATGGCAAAGGTATATTCCAAGTTTTTGTAGTCATAATGGACCACCCATACTGGAAGAAGGGTATATTTTGCATCCCTGCACTTGGCATGAATGTTCTTTTCACTAAAACTCACCGATGTATATTGTGACACCGTAGATGATATATAAGAATCGATATAATCGCTGATTTTATCTTGCGCCCGTGGAAATAGCTCCTTGTAGTCATAGCTGTATTTTTCTGCGACGTAGCCAGCCAGATAGGCCGTGTTAAAGCTTTTTAACTGGTCGTATGGAAACGGCTCCAATCGATCCATCAGCTGGTCGTTCATTTTCTCGGAAGCATCGATCGGCACATTCACATAATTAAGGCGAATTCTGCGGTACACATCGTAATGCCGTGTTTCCGTATAGCGATAGTCCCCCTGCTCATACGTTCTCACTCTCTTACCGTGCGCATGGACCTCAATCGCATTATGTATATCATACAGCCAGAAGGGAACATACATCCCGGTTATTCCCTTGATGCGATCGGCTGCCATAAACTCATTGGGCACCAACAGACCCTTCCTGCACCATTTCCGAAAGGCCTGTACCGCTTCTTCCTTGCTAATCGCAAAAGGAATAACCTGTAGCGGGGCAAGCTCCCCGGTCAAACGATCTCCAAGTACGACGACAGACCCACAAAAGCTACAAGTGGTCGCAGTCGTCTCCGACTCAGTCATCACCACAGCCCCGCAGCTTTTGCAATGATATTCGGTTGCCTCACCTTCTGAAAAAACATGTACCTTCAAAGGATCAGGGCTATCCTGAATATCTTCGTTTCTACCGCAGCTATGACAAGACAACATCCCGGTCTCACTGTCAAAGACCATGCCACTGCCACAGTTTGGGCATTTGTAATCGATAATAGGCATTCGCTCACCTCTATATGGAAGAAAGGGCTATTCCTTCTTACCTTTTTCAAATTGCTCGAACAGCTCGTCAAAATTGTCCTTCTTTTCTGCCCGAAGCTCGGCAATAGCCATAGCTTCATCATAGGTACGGTTTACCTTTTCTTCAAAGGCATCGAACACCGCATCATTACCGTTCATCGTCGAACCGATCGAATTCAGTTTTTGCTGAATTTTAGCAGCTGCCAGCTTCTCCTTCAGCTTTGCACGCCTTGCTTCCAGCTGACCAATATCGGCTTCCAGCTTTGCTTGAATTTGCTTCATGCTGGCGACGTTTGCAGCAGCTGTTTCATACACCGCCTGGAGCCGGGCTTCTTTCTCTGCCAGCAATTCCTTCTTATCCTGGAACTTTCTCGCATTCTCGTCATCGCCCGCTTCCCCGGCCTTCTCGGCATAATGCTGCAGCTTTCGGATCTCCGCCGTACATTCATCCAGCGCTCTTTTGGCCCGCTTTTCATCCGCCAGCATGGAAGCAGACTCGGCTTTGACCTGGCCGAGATCACTGTTTACGCTGCGCATGAATTCATCTATCGTCTTCTCCGGATCTTTGCTCTTCTCTAATAATGCGTTCAAATTGCTGCTCATAATATCTCTTATCCTTGACAAGATTCCCATATGCTCCCTCCAGTCGATAAGTCTTCTTATAATCATATTACCTTTTATTTGAGGAAAGGTTTCAGTTTCTGTAAGATCGTGCTCCCAAAAACCTTGCTCATGCCCACCTCCTCTCACTCTCAGCCTGCCATGAGCCCGCTCTATCTTCTCCCCCTGCACGGCGCACAGCAGCCCGCCAAAAACCTGCGTCTACCTGGCTTGTCAAAAGGATAGTCAAGCGGATGACGACCCACTACAATCCAGCGCCCCCGTACTTTTTTCAATTGATAGACACGGAAAAACTGGTCGCTTGGATCAAAAGCAAACCACACGGCAATGGTCACGCGCCGCGTCCCTTTTGACAATACCTTCGTTTTCACAATAGGCGGTGCCCCAATCCCATCACCTACCGGCACAGCCAAACGACCTTTGATCCGACGCAAATCGAGGTTACCTATCACGCGGTTGGCCAAGCAGGTGGTCATGTTTTTACGTAAAAACCGGCGAATTTTGGGTACGGAATGAAACCGTTTCGGCAGCAATACCCCTCGTCCCCCTACACGCTTTCTTGCTGAAAACACGATGGTCCAGAATCCTCTCTCGGCAGCTCTAATGGTTTGAATCCATTTTTTGCGCATCCGGCATTCCTCCCTTCTAAAAGGGTATGCTTCCGACTACTGTTGCGGTTGGGCACTCTTACGGATGGGCGGCCGCCATTCCTGCATAACCCCGGGGTAAAAGGGCAAAGTAAAGGGGTATGAGTTGATAAGATAGGAGGATGAACAAATGCCGAGTCAGATCAATACGGATTCCCTGAAAAAAGCGGAAGTTTCCGCTACACTTGCAAAAACCATGATCACCCAGGCCATCGAACAGTCCGCAGCGAATCCCCAGCTGGCGGAGGAAGCATTGAAGCAGGCAACACAAGAGATTGCCCAAGCTCAAACGATGATTTCACAGGTACAATCGACCATTCAAACCCAACAGCAGCAACAACAGCAACAACAGCAACAGCAGCAACAGCAGAAATAATTGCAGCTGCAAGCCAAACAGGCAGAATCCGGTTGACGGTCCTGCCTGTTTTTTGCATTTTGTGTTGTTCTTTCATACAATCAGGCTTGGAGTCACAACATACATATTGAAAGGTGGAGACATCCAATGCCCAAGCTAAACGGCATCAACCATTTCCTGTTTTCCGTCTCAGATTTGGAGCGCTCGTTTGTTTTTTATCGGGATGTCTTGGGAGCTCGCCCTTTGGTAAAGGGAAGAAAGCTGGCTTATTTTGAATGGAACGGATACTGGCTTGCCTTGAATGAGGAATCCAATATCCCGCGCAAGGAAATCCATGACTCGTATACGCATCTAGCCTTTTCAATCGACAAGGATTCCTTTTCGACATGGAGAGAGCATCTGAAAACGCATCAGGTCAACATCCTGCCTGGTCGGGAGAGAGATGAACGCGACTTGCTGTCGATTTACTTCACTGATCCCGATGGTCATAAATTCGAGCTGCATACGGGAACTCTTCAGGATCGCCTCGCTTACTATCGGGATGAAAAGCATCATATGGTTTTCTTTGATTAATCAATCCTCCTCTTCATGGGGTACACAAGTTCGGCAAATATTGTCCCGAACCATTTATAAATTAACAAGAATCAAATGGAATCAGCCTTTTCTCTCATGCTGTTTTTTTATGCCAACAGCGGAGGGAAAGTATGTTTGGGAAAAAGCGATCAGAGATTGCTGTCGTAGCCAACCGCATCCAAGAAAGCAATATAACGGCTCCAGATCAGCTAGAAGGAAAGCTGAGATTTTTGCAAATCAATCAAGAAGACCTAGACCGGCTGAAACAATTGGATCCTTTGCTAAAGCAACATGTGGAATCGATTACAGAGCGTCATTACCTCATGTTAAGAGAATTTTCGCACTTGATGAACATCATCGAAGACAATACAACCATCGAGCGTCTTTCCGATTCTTTCCGTCGATATCTGCTCTCTCTTTCCAAACAACGATCGAAGGCATGCAAAATAAAATCAACAATCTCCTGGACTCGCTTCAAAGTGTTTCTGCTAGCCGGTCGTCACTTCACTCATCGTTGTATACGCCTCGACAGATGTTTTTTTACCTCGCTCAACTCTTTCTTGGACAAGCATCTGGTCGAGGCTGTATGGCTTAGTCTAGTGGAGCGTGCTGCCCTGACCTTGCTTGCTACTGCTCCGGCAGTACGGATGCCAAAGGCCTGCATGGCCCATTGAATCGGAAACGAGATGGAAAATCGGCCATCCTCCGAACCGGCAAAATTCACGGCTGCTGCGCGATTTCCCGATGTCAACCAGACAGAACCCGAATCGCCTGGCAATGAATTGGCCCGGCTGCTGCGAATGACTGTCTGGTTGCGAAAACGAATCGTTCCCAATCCCCCATAGGAGCCGTAAGCTACGGCTACGTCCGTGTTGATCGAGGTGACGACACCGCTGACCAGCCCTGTCGTACGTCCCACCTTTTTCAGACGACTTCCCAGTGAATAGGAGCGCACGTATCCGCGAATCCTCCCCACCCTGGCATAAGTGGGAGCAAGCATACGATTGTTCAGTGGAATGGACAAGGCTGCATCCAGATAATTCACTCCACTTCTACTGAGACGGACAAATCGATACAATCTGCCGATCCTGTCTCTGCCGTAGCGACCGCCATCTGCTCCTCCCGGCTGTAGCGTCTCTGTGTATCCCCCTGTATTATGTCGGTTCAAGACATGGTTGTTGCTCAGCAAAAAGCGCTGTGCCCGATTGGCTGCACGAGCCACGATAAGCCCTGCCGTTCCAGATATGCCGGGTCGCCCCACACTATAACCAGCTACTACTGGACGAATTCGGCTTCGCAGTGATCGACTCGTTGCTCTTGGTTTGAAGGCTGGATGACAGGAGCATCTTCCTGAGGTGACTCTCTGGACAGGTACTTGTACGCTTCTCCCCGTCTTTTTGCATCTGACTGCCACGCTTCGCGGACAGCTTTTTCGAATCGATGCACTCGCATTCAGCGTGTACATCACGACGCACATGCCGCCTGATCGATTTAATCCGTTGGCAAATCCGACGCCGATCCCGACCACACCTGGCATCTTGTGCCATCTTTTCACCAGTCTCTCCTTGGCTTGAAGCGCTTGTCTGTACGTAGACATGCAATCCCTCCCTTTCCGGATGCCATCACGATTACATCCTATGTCAAACTTGACCATGAACATTGGACAGATGCAGGAGGAAGAGTGCCTTTTTTGCCTTTGTAAAAAAACAAGGGTGATCCACTAGCAGTTGCCTGCTGTGGATCACCCTGTCCATGGCGCATCTTTGCTTGGATTACGAAGCTTCAGATACGGTTGTTTTGTTTTCTGTCATGGCTTGCTGCAAATTTTTGTTCCAGTGAACCAGAACGAGATTGAGCACGACCGCTGTCAAGGAACCGGTGACGATTCCGTTTTGCAGCAGCATTTTCATCATGGTAGGCAATTGATCAAACATGCTTGGCACAGCAGCGGAGCCAAGTCCCACCGCGATACTGCATGCAGCGATCAGCAGATTTTCGTTTTGACGCAGATCGACCTGAGACAAAATATTGATCCCGGATGCTACGACCATTCCAAACATGGCGACCATTGCTCCACCCAGCACAGGGTTTGGAATTACTGTCGTCAGCGCAGCCAGCTTTGGCAACAGACCCAATACGATCAAGATTCCCCCTGCTCCGATCATCACGTCGCGGCTTTTGATTCCGCTCAATTGAACCAGACCAACGTTTTGTGAAAAGGCGGTATAAGGAAAAGCGTTGAAGATCCCGCCGAGCACGATCGCTACCCCTTCTCCACGCAAGCCTTTTACGACATCTTGCTTGCTTACTTCCGTATTGGTTGCTTTCCCCAGTGCGAAGTAAACCCCCGTAGACTCCGCCATGCTGATGATATTTACGAGGATCATGGTAATAATGGCCACAATGCTAAACTCAGGTACCCCGAAATAGAAAGGCTCTACGACACTAAACCAGGATGCTTCGCTTACCGTTCCGAAATTGACCATACCCATCATATATCCCACAACCGTACCTGCGACCAATCCGATCAATACCGAAATCGCACGGATAAATCCAGTTGTAAAGCGATTGATCAACAGAATAACGATCAGTGTACCTAACGCTAGCAGCAGATTGCGTGGTTGGCCAAAATCAGCACTGCCTTGTCCACCTGCCACGTTGTTCATCGCAACCGGAATGAGAGAGAGACCGATAATCGTAACCACAGAGCCTTGTACGACTGTCGGGAAGAATTTGAGCAGCTTCCCGAAGAGAGGAGCCGTCAGTACGACGAATATACCAGAGACAATAATCGCACCGTAGGCGGTGGCGAGGTTGCTCGTCGAGGCAATCGCGATAATCGGCCCCACGGCGGTAAATGTACAGCCCAGCACGACCGGAAGACGAATCCCGGTGTAGCGCGTACCAATCACCTGCAAGAGAGTGGCGATACCGCATGTGAACAGGTCAGCCGCAATCAAATAGGCGATCTGGGCAGGTGTCAGATTCAAAGCTCCCCCGATAATCAGGGGCACGACTACTGCACCAGCATACATGGCCAAGACATGCTGCAAGCCTAAGGTAACTACTTTTTGTTTGGATAGCATGACGGTTTGACTCTCTCCTCTTTATCCTACTTATTTTTTATACACGACTCGTAGCAGGCTCGATGAATTCCATATGATTGACGGACATGGACTTGATTCTTGCCAGCGATTCGATCCGAATACCGGTCTGCTCCAGTAATCCGCGTCCTTCCTGAAAGCTTTTCTCAATGACTGCACCGATACCCACGGTATGTGCACCGGATTCCTTGATAATCTGTGTAAGTCCGATGAGCGCTGCACCTGTCGCAAGAAAATCGTCTACGATCAGGACGCGGTCCTCCGCTGACAGATACTGGCGGGAGACACTGATCTGATACGTCTCCTGACGAGTAAAGGAGTGTACAGGAGCGGCGTAAACCTCTTCAGACAAGGTGATCGCCTTTTTCTTTTTTGCATAGATAAACGGTACGCCCAACGCAAATGCGGTTGCCATCGCGAAGTGAATGCCGCTCGCCTCAATCGTCAGCACCTTGGTAATGCCCTCATCTTTGAACAGCTCCGCAAAGGTCTGCCCGATATTCATGGTCAATTGCGGATCAACCTGATGATTCAGAAACGAATCCACTTTCAAGACAGATTCGGATAACACTTTCCCATCACGCATGATACGCTCTTGCAGTTCTTTCATTTCTGTTTGTCCCCCTCCATACTTTCCCTCTTCGCGCAGCTAAACAAATAAAGCCCAGAGCAGACAGGTCACTTGCTGGTTCATACAACCAACACCAAGTGAAACCTGTCCCTCTGGGCTTTTCTCCCTCAGGTGTAGCACAATGAAGTGCCAGCGCCGCTCGGACCAGCTTTTTCCAGACAGCCGTAGAAAACCCAATCAGGCCACAGGAAAAACGGAACCCTAGACGCTCTTTCACTCGTAGTCAGGCGATTTACGGTCACCCGGTAGAAACTGTTGGGCCTTATTCCCAAAATTATACGAGCATGCAGTATGCTTTTTCGATATTGACCAATCTATCATATCTGGCAAAGCAGGAGCAAGCGTTATTTTTTTGAAAAGAAAAGAATCTCACAAAATTTTGGATCAAAAAAAATAATCCCTCGGTCATCCGATCAAACCGAGGGATTTGTTTTCATTTGAACCCTATACTTTTTTCTTCTTCTGACGTTGCCCCATCGAGATTTTCTTCCATTTATCCTTCTCTGCCGCCTGTAGTCTCGCATCTTCCTTGCGAGCCAGGTGGGCAAGCTCTCTTTGCAGCTTGCGATAGCTGTCATAGCGCGCCTGATCCAACGAGCCGTCTGCGAGTGCTGCCTGGATCGCACATCCCGGTTCGCGCAGATGCTGACAATCATGGAATCGGCAGTCTTCCGCCATCGACTCAATATCGTCAAAGGTCCCGCGAAAGCCTTCGTCTGCTTCCCACAGCTGCAGCTCTCTCATACCCGGTGTGTCAATCATCAACCCACCACTCGGCAAAAGAAACAGCTCCCGATGTGTCGTCGTATGACGTCCACGATCGTCTCCCTCACGCACGCCGCTGACTCGCTGCATCTCGACGCCACTCAGTTTGTTGATCAAGGTGGATTTCCCTACACCGGAGGAACCGAGCAAGGCAATCGTCTTGCCCACACCCAGGTACGGGGAGAGTTGATCCAAACCTTCTCCTTGCTCTGCACTCACTACATGTACGGGTACGCCAATCGCAACGGATTCTACCTCGTTCAGACGTGCATCCAGATCATCGCACAAATCCGCTTTGCTCAGCACGATGACAGGCGTGGCGCCACTTTCCCAAGCCAGGATCAGATAGCGCTCCATTCTGCGCAGATTGAAGTCATTGTTCAAGGCATTCACGAGAAATACTGTATCGACGTTCGTCGCCACGATCTGCTCTTCCACTGTCGATCCTGCTACTTTGCGAGAGAACTTGGATTTGCGCGGAAGCAGAGCGTGGATCGTCGCTTTCTTTTCTTCCGCCCGCGGGCTGATCACCACCCAGTCTCCGACAGCCGGGTAATCCTCACGCCCCGTTGCCTCATAGCGCAGTTTTCCTGTCACTTCACCCAGAAGCTCACCGTACTCGCTTTGAAGACGGTACACACGTTTATGTTCCAGCGTAATGCGTCCCACGCTGTAGCCTTGTTCGGCGTAAGGGGCAAAATGCTCTGCAAAAAAAGCATTCCAGCCCATTTTTTGTAAAATAGCTTGATCTTGTTTTCCTTGTTGATTCTGATTCACCTACGGATTCCCCCTGCAAATGGTTTGTACATAACATGCCTAAAACCAGTCACAGTAGAATCCTCATCTGGTAAACGGTATGTGGTTCGTTTAAAAGGAGGATTCCTGTGACCCGACTTCTGCGATCTCAACAATGCTCGTTTTTACCATAAAACATCTCTCCTTTTTTACCTCCATACCATGTCCCGATTGGTGGTCTGGATGTTTTCTACCCAATTATTGTAACATGGGGACTGCGAAATGCAACAGGATCAGTCGCCCCCGCCGCCTCCGCCATCCCCTGCGGAACCGTACCTTCTTCTTTTCTTGCCTTTTTTGCCAGCATTCATCAACACAATCATGAAGACAAACACAAAAATGATTCCTACCACGAGCAGCTCCATTCATCCGCCTCCTTTCGTCGCCTGATTTTAGCTTGAATTTACCGCTTGCGCAACGCACGCCCAAATACCATCAAGATCGGCATGAACAGGACTGCCGCTACGATCAGCGAAGCCCGAATCGAATAACGGCTCCCGACCCAGCCGACAAAGGGACCACCTGCTGTTTGTCCCAAGGCATCGGTCTGACCCATCATGGAGAGGATGGTCGCCCTTACCTTGCCTTCGATGTTCAAGTTGAGCCAGGTATCATAGAGAGGCTCGATCAGTGTTCCCAGCATTCCGATCAGCAGCAGGGAGACAAGAGCCCAGGTAAAGCTGGGTGAAAAAGCAAACGCCAAAATGGCAGCGATCCGAAGCCCTGTCAGGACAAACATGCCGTTTAGTACGACACGCTCGTTGTTCATATCCAATCGCCGTTCAGTCAATCGAACGACAAAGATACTGAGAAATGTAGAAACGGCCGCGATCAACCCGAACCACATCGCCAGCGATAGGTTGGAATCCGGTATTCCGACCTCCAAGATCAGATGTGCTTCGCGAAGTCTGTCATACCCTTCTGAAGCAGCACCGCTGAATAAAGTAACCAGCAAAATCATCAACAGCACCGGTTGTCTACGAATGACTTTGGCTCCATGTAGCCATGTCGATTTCATCTCGTGCCAATGCGTTGTTCCCTCCACACGCTCTGGTCGGACAAAGCGCTGCTCCTGCATGAAAACAAGCAGGAAAACCCCCAACACCAGGTAGAGAAAGCCTCCGATCATATAGGGCAAATGGGTTCCGAGTGTGGATAGAGCCACACTCAGCGCAATACCCGCTAGCGTCCCCATCAAGGAATAGCGCTTCGCCTTCAAAAACAGATTGCCCATTTGGCTGGCGCCGACTTCATCCACAATCCAAGCCGTATCTGCACCACTGATCAGGGTGTAGCCGATGCCGCATACGAACTGACTGATCAGCACCCAAACGAATACTGTGACGAGCGGAATGAGCCCATCTAGTGATGGAATAAAGCCTTGCAGGACAAATCCACTGCCGAGCACAAACATTCCGGCAATGACGGAAAGCCTGCGACTATAGGTGTCTGCCACCACACCAGTGATTCCTTCAAAAATCAAAACGGTCAACTCCAGCACCATCCCGACGATCAACAGCTCCAGCGGGTTCAGCCCCAGTGTCGCTATGTAGAAAATGGCATACGTCGTAAACATGGTGCTATTGGCAAAGGACTGGATAAACGACATGATCCTATATAGATGTGACGCGTGTAACTTCATTTAACTGTGTCCACCCTTCCGGCAGACAACACGTCACGGTTCACTTGCGTATTCAGTTGTCCACGACCCTAGAAAAGCAAATGCGCACGTGTCGTTCTACCGATTGTTTTTTACTCCGTTTTGTACGTTTTGAACAGCATGAGAAAATGTTTGCATGCAAGTACACCTCCAAATTGAATTAACTTTATTATAACGGAATTGAAATAATTGGATACAGTGAAAAAACATGATCTCATTCTCCACAAAGGTCATGCCAAACCTTTTCTTGAATTGCCTGCGAGCCGTTGAAACATCTACGCCCATCGCTGCAAAGTCTTTCTCCGTCCATCGTTTCTCAGGTTCGGCTTCCACTGCATCGACCAGCTTCTGGACAAGTTCAGATACTTGATTGGGATGAGAGAGAGGACGACATCTCTTGCACGGTCGAAACGACGCCAGCAGTGCTTGCTCTGCCGTTTCAAAAAACTCGCAGTTCTCAAGCTTAGGCTTTCTCGCAGGGCAGGTCGGTCGACAGAAGACCCCCGTTGTTTTAACCCCGACATAAAATACACCTTCGTACTCGGTGTTTTTATCGAGAAGTGATTGATAATAGTGTTCTTTCATTACCGAGTCCATCCATTTCCTCCTCGCCTACTGCCTCTATATGCATGAAAACCATGTGACAAAATGGACGTGACCGAAAATCAGGCATGAATATTTTTTTTCGAAAAAAAGAACGTACCTTCTCGATTAGAAAAGTACGTTCTTCTGATGACTATTTTGTCGCGCTTTCTTGATGCTTAATGACTTTTAACAGGCTCGCAATCGTGGAAGCATGCATCGCTTCGTGAACGAAGGCAAAGTTGCACAGCTCAGCTTTTTGCTCAAATTGCAACGGCCCCATCGTAATCGGAGAGTTCAAAGCTCCTTCCAACGCCTCAGGAGCGACTTCGGACAAGTGGTTCAACTGTGATGTCAGGTATTGCAGCAGCTCTTCCTTCGATGGCGGGGCATCTGTCCAATCCGCAGGTTTTGTTCCCATCTTGTAAAGTCCTGGATAGCCTTCCGGCAATTCGATGGTATCGATCCCACACAGAGACAAGAAGGTATTCAGCGAGACGATAATATGACCCACGTTCCAGTTGACCGTGTTGTTGAAGGGGACTGGTTGAACGTTAAAATACTCTTCAGGTAAGGATTGCAGCTGGTGCACCAAAATTTTTCGAATGGATTTTCCCGAGTTTAAAATGGCCGTGGACATTCTAACATTCCTCCATTTATATAGAAAATACACACATTTCCATTGTACACCATTTGCCTATCCTTCCGGAGTAAATCTTCTAGGCTTTTTTACGGAAAAAGCTAATGATGGAAAGCAGCAAAGCCAGACCAGAGAGAACCAAGGGCAGGCTGTTTCCGTCGCTGCCAGTTCCTTCGCTTCCTGCTGCAGGAGCTGCTGTTTCTGCCCCATGCGAGTGACCATGTCCGTCACCTGCTCCTGCCCCTTCTTTGATAGTCGTCACGGATGCAGGGGTTTTCGAATCCTGCTCTCCTGTCCACTCCACGACTTCTCCATCCGTATACGTCTGGTAAGCTTTCCAAGCAACCTCACCCGCTTCTTTCGGGTTGGCGCCGACAAAGGCAAACTCCATGAATTCGTGAGCTTTGATACCGCCATCTGTCGCGGTCCAGATCAAAGCCGTATTTCGTCCCTCAGCGTCCTTTTCGAATTCATAGCTCCAGCCCGGCACTGGCTGTACGGTGCTTACCTTCACGCCTGACGGGAACTCCAGCTTTACCTTGACTGTATTGACGTCTTTTTCCACCGGGACACGCACCGTATATTTCTCATAGGCCCCAGTCGTCGTCTCTTTGGGATACACATTTACATGCGCTTGTGCAGCTGAGCTCAGTGTCAAAATCGCTCCTGCTACAAGCAGACTACTCATCCATTTTGTCGTTTTCATACCTACGTCCTCCTCTATTATGTTCCGGGATATTGCGTGTGGCTCATCCACAATCCAGCCAGCATTGCCACGATTCCCAACATCAATTCCCAACGCAACAAACTAGCCTGCAAAGTATTCTGCTGGCGCCAGTACCTGTTTTGTCTAAATGCGATTCCGAGCATGAGCAAGAAAGACGCTAGTTTGACATACAGCAGGTAGTTCCAGGTCATGGAGCTCTCCAAGAGACTTCCCACATCTGTCTGTACGGCCAGCATCAGAGCTCCGGTCAGTACAGCAAGGATTGCGGCAATAGCCACCATTCGCAAGAAGAAACGTTTGAAAACCGGGTTCCCTTGTTCAACCTGTCTGGATGTGAGCAGCAGATAGAAAAGCGCTCCAAGCCACAGGGCGACCGTACCTACATGCAAGAGCCGCAGGGCAAGAGACAGCCACACTGGTGAAATCCCCCATGCATGTCCGCCAAAAGCCTGTGTGCTGATCAGCAGTGCCCAAATGAACAGATACCAGCCTGTGACCATGCCAGGAATCACGAGCAGCAGCAGCCATAAGAGCGAGATCAGCAGCATGATGGCAAAGGGTGATTGGAGCAATACCCCCCAATTGCCTTGCAGCAGGATCGTGGTAAGAGACACAGCCGGCAGCGACTCGTCGTAGAGAAACCAAAGAAAAAACAATCCGATCACCATGAGGAACCACCCGATTTGCCTGCCCATCCCCAATACTTGTGTAAAGGAAGGCAATCCGAAGCGTTGTGCCCGCCAGGCGACGAAGTACATGCCGCCTCCCAGAAGAAGGAGTCCTTGGGTCAGGTGGCGATATACGATTAAATAGGTCGAATCACTTTGTCTTTGTTCCGGCATGACTGCTGTGGCACTTTTTTGACCAATCGAAAACGACAGCCTTTCCTCCACCGGGTGTCCATCCTCCGAGACCACAGCTACGATCGCGTTGTAGGTTCCCTGCGCAAGCTCTGGCAGTCGCACATTCACCCTGGAAGCATCCCCTGGCTGAAGGGTAGGCTGTTCCAGCCTGACCTCGATTCCATTCCAGTCATACAGTCGAATGGATACCAGGTCCGGCTCCAGGGTTTCGGTAAATTGAAAGGAGAGCTGACCGGGGTTTGTTTTCAGCACCTCTCCCTCCTGCGGCGTGCTGCCCATCAGGCCGGCGTGCGCTTGTACGGATGCCATCCCGCCTAAGCTGAACACGAGCATCAGCATAATCCACAAGGAGAACAGATAACGTTTCATACCTATCACCTTCCACTTTCGTATTCATAACACTACCAGAAGGATGGCGTGTACCATATGGCTCATCCGGGCTATTTCTCGTGTCGATATTTTGTAAAAAAAAAGCCAGGACCGGATCTTTCCAGTCATGGCTTTGATTTTGCGATTTGGCTTATCGTCCACTCTTCATTTCTGTCCAGTAGCGATCGTATTCTTGCAGCGTTTCACCCACATCTACCAGCCACTCAGCGCGAGCGATGTCTGCTGGGTCGAGGAAGATCATTTTATTCGAACGATACTCTTCACTATGCAGCGGATACGCCTGTTCGTTCGGGTTGCTGTAGCCGATCGATTCGTAGTTCTTCACGCTTACTTCCGGATCCATCAGGTAGTTGATGAATTTCTCTGCCAATTCCTTGTTTTTAGCCCCTTTTGGAATCGCCATCGTATCTGCCCAGATGGTAGCCCCTTCTTTCGGGATCACATAATCGACATTGGCATTCTCAGCCTGGATATACGCTGCGTCACCAGACCATACAGAGCCGATCCACGCTTCCTCAGCGATCATTTTTTGCTTGATATTATCGGTATCAAAAGCGATGACATTCGGCACAAGCGTCTTCATATCTGCAAACGCAGTTTCAAGCTCAGTCTTGTTGGTAGAGCTGTTGGAAAAACCGTTCTTGATCAAAGCCATACCCATGACTTCACGCGGGTCGTTCAACAAAATCACACGGCCTTTGTACTCGTCCTTCCACAGGTCATTCCAGCTAGTTGGCTGTTCTTTTACGTAGTTTTTGTTATACGCGATCCCTGTAATGCCCCATGTGTACACAATGGAGTATTTGTTGCCTGGATCAAAAGGAGGTGTCTGGAATGTCGAGACGATGTTCTTCAGGTTCGGAACATTCTCCTTGTTGATCTCTTCCAAAAGTCCAAGCTCGATCATGGTCGCAACCATGTAGTCCGATGGCTGGATCAGGTCATAGCCCGATGCGCCCGCCTGGATTTTTGCCAGCATCTCTTCGTTGCTGCCGTACACATCGTAGTTTACCTTGACGTTGAATTTTTGCTCAAAATCAGCAATCACATCGGGATCAAAGTTGTCAGCCCAGCTGTAGATGTTGAGAACCTGAGCGTCTCCTCCCGATGACGAAGAACAGCCCACGGCCGTGAATGCAAGTGCGGCGCTCAATACGCCAACCATCAATGATTTGAAACGTTTCAATCTTTTCATCCTCCTATCAATAGGTAATTGTCTTTGAATCCTTGCGTCTGAAAAGCTCTGCCACGATCACGAGTAGTACGGTACTGACGATCAGCAGCGTCGAGAGTGCATTGACCTCTGGTGATACGCCTCGTTTCACGAGTCCGTAAATGTACAAAGGCAAGGTCGTGGAATTGGGACCTGCTACGAAAAACGAGATGATAAAATCATCCAAGGAAAGCGTAAAGGCCATCAAAAACCCTGCAACAATCCCTGGCATGATCAAAGGCAGGATCACGTACCGCATCGTCTGCCAAGGGGTTGCACCCAAATCCTGCGCGGCTTCCTCCAGCTCCTTGCCCATATCGGCCAGTCTCGCGGAGATGATGACCATGACGAACGGAATACTGAAGGTCGTATGCGCCATGATCAACGTCGCTTTACCCAAATCCATTTTCATTTGACTGAACAAAACGAGCAAAGCCAATCCCAGCATGATCTCCGGAATGACAATCGGCAAATAAATCAAGCCGTTGACTACATTTCGCCAGCGCAAGGAATAGTGCTTGATCCCGATGGACGCTGCTGTACCTAACACTGTAGCCAGTATACTGCTGATCAAACCAATCGTCAGACTGTTCGTGAGTGCTTGCATGACTTGTCTGTTTTCAAACAAAGAGATGTACCATTTCCAGGTAAAGCCGTTCCACACCGCATTGATCCGCGATTCATTGAACGAATAAAGAATCAGGATTGCGATCGGCAGGTAGAGGAAGACGATCATCAGCCAGGAAAATCCCGTCAACGCATTATTGCGCTTTTTCATGCTGATCCCTCCTTGGCTTCACCAGCTTGCGTAGCCTTGAAGTAAAGAAGAATCAGCAGCATGGACAACAGCATCAGGACGATGGACAAAGCCGATCCGAATGGCCAGTCACGCGCCGAGAGGAATTGGTTTTGAATGACATTCCCAATCAAAGCTGACTTCGCACCACCCATGACGTCCGGTACAACGAACATGCCGATCGAGGATACGAAGACCAGGATGGAACCCGTCACCACACCCGTCTTGGTCATGGGAAGTGTGACATGCCAGAACGCCTTCAGCGGTGTGGCACCGAGATCGTATGCTGCTTCCAGCTTCCGGTGATCCATCTGCTCCAGGGAAACGTAGATGGGCAGAACCATGAAAGGCAGCAGCGTGTACACCATCCCGACGAGTACAGAGCCTGAATTGTAAAGAAGCGTCAGCGGTTCGTCGATGATGCCCAGCCATTGCAGGAGCGTATTCACGACCCCCTGTGAACGCAGGATGATCACCCACGCATAGGAACGAACCAGAAAGTTGATCCAGAAAGGAATCATCACGAGAAGCAGCCAGATTTGCTGCTTGGATTTATCCAGCCTGGAGATGTAGTACGCCAATGGATAGCCACACAGGATCGAAAATACTGTCGTAAGAACTGCGACGACCAGCGTATCCCAAAAAATCAGTCCGTACAAAGGGTCGAAGATGCGAATGTAGTTGTCAATCGTAAACTGATAGACAACTTGCCCGTACGTGCCTCTCGTTAGGAACGAGAGAACCAGCATCAGGATCATCGGCAAGACGAAGAGCGCCCCCATCCACACGAGTGTCGGAAGCGCGAGTAGTTTGATACGCTTTGTCTTCAACAAGAAAGCACCACCTCGTCCGTCTGTGACCAACCAATCGCCACTTGATGATCCACCTGCCAGTCGAAGCCTTCATTGGCATATTGATGGGCCAACACGCTCATTTCTGTTCCATCCAAGCGAATGTAAATCTTTCGCAGATTTCCAAGAAATACGACATCTGTGATTCTGCCAGTCTTCTTGTGCTTGTCGGATTCCGTATCAATCGGATACAGCTTCACCTTTTCAGGGCGCACAGCCGTACAGGAGCCTTCTGCTTTAAAGATGTTGTTTTCCCCAATAAAGGTAGCAACAAACAACGTCTGTGGTCGGTTGTAGATCTCAGCAGGCGAAGCGATCTGTTCAATCCGTCCTTTGTTCATGACGGCAATCCGGTCAGACATCGCCATGGCTTCTTCCTGGTCATGCGTTACATAAATGAAGGTAATGCCCAGGTTTTTTTGCAAATTCTTCAGCTCCAGCTGCAAGCTTTTGCGCAACTGATAATCGAGCGCACCCAATGGTTCGTCCAGCAGCAGAACCTTCGGGTTGTTAATAATTGCCCGGGCAATCGCTACGCGCTGCTGTTGACCGCCAGAAAGCTGCTTCGGCGTACGTTTTCTCAGCTCGGTCAATTGAACGTACTGCAACACTTCTTCCAGTCGCCGCTTCTGCTCTGCGCCGTCCACTTTCTTCATTTTCAAGCCAAACAGGATGTTCTGTTCGACTGTCATATGAGGAAAGAGAGCGTATTGCTGAAACACCATGTTCATATCCCGCTGATAAGCTGGGACATGCGCTAGTGGTTTGCCATCCAGATAGATTTCACCGGAGGTCGGTTCTTCAAAGCCCGCAATCATCCGCAGCAAGGTAGTCTTGCCGCAACCGCTGGGACCTAGCAATGTCAAAAACTCCCCTTCTTCTATTGAAAGAGAAAAAGGGGGAACGACGACAGAACCAGCAAACTGTTTTTCGATTGTATCCAAATGTATGATTGTTTTCATCTTGTCATCTCACCATATGTAGAAATACTCATCCTAATCTAGGTAAATATATCGTGTATGATTCGTTTTGTAAACAGTTTCAGGACAGGTCCGTTTATTTTTTTCCTTTCTATAACTATGTCCTGAACGCCTTGCAATCAT
The DNA here is from genome assembly GCF_029870785.1 of Brevibacillus sp. AY1. Taxonomy (NCBI): domain Bacteria; kingdom Bacillati; phylum Bacillota; class Bacilli; order Caryophanales; family Paenibacillaceae; genus Brevibacillus; species Brevibacillus sp. AY1. The sequence continues at coordinate 7,548 of NZ_JAFLPN010000006.1, read as the reverse complement.
TCTGTCAGCGAGCGATCTCTACCTTCTGATCAAAAGAGAAAGAAAGTGCCAGCTCAGATTCGGGCTGACACTTTCCCTTTTACTTCACGTTAACGTTGATCTTTGTGCTCTTTCCACCATAGTAAGCTGTGAGGGTTGTACGACCTTTCTTGAGAGCAGTCACTTCGCCATCCTCTACCTTGGCGATCTCCACGTCTGCGATCTCCCAAGCTACGTCTTCCTCTACGATTTCGTCGTAGTCTTTCTCATACTCCGCAATCAATTCCAGTAATTTGGACTCACATCTATTAGAAAACTTGGCTACGGCCAAGCTTTTGGCGGAGCCTTAGTTGCACTTATACTATCTTCCGCTAATCTTTTTAGCGCTTTAGCGCACTTAAACTTTCCGATAGTACAAAAAAAGCCCCGCAAGTAGAATACACTACTCGCGAGACTTAGTCTGACATCATTTTTTATTTTTTTGTCACCAGTTCCAGCGCTACCGGAATATTGCTCTCCACTTGCTCGCCTTTCGCCACTTTCACAGCGGTTTGCAAAGCGGTTTCACCGATAGCAGCAGGCTTTTGCGCAACGGTGGCTGCCATTTTTCCATCTTCAACGGATTTTACCGCATCATCGGTCGCGTCAAAGCCTACGACCAGAATGTCTTTGCCTTGTGCTTCAACCGCTTGCAGAGCACCCAGTGCCATCTCGTCATTGTGCGCAAAGATCGCTTGGATGTCCTTGTTTCCTTGCAGGATGTTCTCCATGACAGTCAGCCCTTTTGCACGGTCGAAATCAGCAGGCTGGGAAGCAACTACATTCACGCCTTCCTTGTTGTCTACCGCGTCGTGGAAGCCTTGACCTCGATCGCGTGCAGCGGAGGTTCCGGCAATGCCTTGCAGCTCGACGATGTTCCCTTTGCCACCCAGCTTCTCCAGAATGAAATCTCCCGCCATCTTACCACCAGCGGTATTATCGGAAGCGATGTGGGACACAACTTGACCCCCTTCAGCAGCGCGGTCGACCGTAATCACCGGAATGTTCGCTGCATTCGCTGCTTCGACTGCTGTCACGATCGCAGCACTGTCCGTCGGGTTGATCATCAAGACGCTCACTTTTTTCTGGATCAAATCTTCTACGCCGCTGATTTGCTTCGCTGTATCATCCTGTGCATCTACGACAAGAAGTTCTACACCAGCATCCTTCGCCGCTTTTTCGGCCCCTTCCTTGAGAGAAACAAAGAATGGGTTGTTGAGAGTAGAAACGGCCAAGCCGATGGTTACTTTTCCATCCGTAGTGCCTGTATTTCCGGTCGATTGCCCCGGTGTATTGTTCTCCAGATTAGACGAAGTGGAGCAGCCTGCCAAAACGCCCAAAACCATTGTTGATGCGAGTGCCATTTTCAAAAACTTTTTCATGAAAACCATCCCTCCTGCTTAACATGCTATTTATTTCTTTGATTTAGATCGGTCGAGCAATACTGCCAAGAGAATGACTGCCCCTTTGACTACCGACTGGTAGAAGGAAGAGACGTTCAGCAGATTGAGACCGTTATCTAACACACCGATGATCATCGCACCGATCAAGGTTCCGACGATCCACCCATTGCCCCCAGACAAGCTGGTTCCACCCAGCACGACCGCAGCAATGGCATCCAGCTCATAGGATGTACCAGCTGTCGGCTGTGCCGAATTGAGGCGGGACGTGAGAATGATCCCACTGATTGCAGCGAATAGTCCGCTGATCGCATAGACCTTTACTTTTACCTTCGTCGTACTGATTCCAGACAGTCTGGTCGCTTCTTCATTGCTGCCAAGTGCGTACACATGGCGTCCAAACGTAGTATGACGAAGAATAAAGTAGAGGATGGCAAAGGAAATCAGCATCCAGATGACAGGCATCGGGATTTCCAGGAAAAATCCTTTTCCCAACAAGGCAAAGTCAGGATTGAGACCGGTGATCGGCCTTCCTTCTGTATAGACCAAAGTCAAACCGCGAAAAATCGTCATCGTAGCCAATGTCGCAATAAACGGAGCCACTTTCCCTTTGGAAATGATCACTCCGTTGATTGCCCCCATCGCTGCTCCAGCCAATAGACCGATCAGTACGGCAAGCGTCGTATCCATTCCACCCGCCATCAGACCAGCTGTAAGTGCGCTGGAGAGTGCCAGAATGGAGCCGACAGACAAGTCGATTCCGCCTGTCAGAATGACAAACGTCATCCCAAACGCGATCAGGGCATTGATCGAAATCTGACGCAAAACGTTGAAGATATTGCTCACCGTAAGAAAGTCGGTGGTAATCACGGATAGGACAATGATGATCAAGGCCAGCCCCAAAAGGGGACCCATTTTTTTCAAAAAGTTAAACGGCATGGCTCTTCCCTCCCGTTGCGGCATGCATGATTCGTTCTTGTGTTGCCTCTTCTCGGCTAAATTCGCCAGTGATGCGCCCTTCATGCATGACCAGGATCCGATCGCTCATTCCAAGGACCTCTGGCAGCTCCGATGAGATCATCAGGATGGCTACCCCAGCTTGGGCGAGGCGGTTCATGATATCGTAAATTTCTTTCTTCGCGCCAATATCCACACCACGTGTCGGTTCATCCAGAATCAGGATTTTCGGCTCGGTCGCCAGCCATTTGCCGATAACGACTTTTTGCTGGTTGCCGCCCGAGAGAGATCCGACGATCTGCTCGCCGCCTGCCGTCTTGATAAACAGCCGCTTGATGGCATCGTTGCTCAAGTCCAGCTCCTGCTTCGGCTTCATGACGCCAAAGGACGAGACTTTTTCCAGATTGGGCAATGAGATGTTCTCCCGTACCGGAAGCGACAGAACCAGGCCTTCCTCTTTACGGTCCTCCGTGACCAGGGCAATCCCAGCGTGTATCGCTTCGATGGGACGCGTGATGCGCACAGGCTGGTGATCCACGAAAATCTGGCCTTCATGCACATGCTCCAGACCAAAAATGGCTTTGGCCATCTCGGTCCTTCCAGCACCCATCAGTCCTGCCACTCCTACAATCTCGCCGCTTCGGACAGAAAAGCTGACCTTCTCCAGCTTTCCTTTGACACTGAGATTCTCCACGCGCAGACGTACATCTCCCCATTCGATCTGCTCTTTGGGAAAGCGATCTGTAATCTCGCGACCAACCATCATTTTCACCAGCTCATCCATGTTCGTCTGTGGGGTCTCGACTGTCCCTACGTATTGACCGTCTCGCAGTACCGTAATCCTGTCGCTTACCTGAAAAATCTCTTCCATCCGGTGCGAGATGTAGATCATGCCGACGCCTTTTTTCTTCAGGGAATTGATCACCTGAAACAAGGCTTCAATTTCTCGGTTGGTTAGTGCTGCTGTCGGTTCGTCCAGGACGAGAATGTCGGCTTGCATGGACAAGGCCTTCGCGATTTCAATCATCTGCTGCTGGCCAACAGACAAATCTCCAACCAACGTATCCGGCGAAAGCTTGATATCCAGCTGATCCAGCCAGTGCTTGGCTTCCTCTCTCATCTTGTTCCAATTGACAAACCCCGTGATTCCGTAGGTAAACTCACGCCCCAGGAAAATATTTTCCATGACGGACAAATGCGAGATGAGATTGAGCTCCTGGTGAATGATCCCGATTCCCAGACTGCTGGCAATATCCGGCGTCATTTTTTCCTGCTCGGTTCCCTTGACGATGATCGTCCCGGAATCCCGCTCATAAATGCCCCCGAGGATTTTCATCAGCGTGGATTTCCCAGCGCCATTCTCCCCCATCAGGGCCACCAGCTCGCCACTGTTCAGATTCAGTTGGACATTGTCCACCACCTTGACTCCCGGAAAAGACTTGCTGATGTTCTTCATCTCCAACAAATAACCCGACATGCATTCTCCCTCCCTTCTCCTTAGATCCAGTTAAAACGTAACACCGGATTGCAGGATCACATTGGCGTATGGGCTACATTCCCCTGTGCGGATAATCGCTTTTGCCTTTTTGGTCAGATCCTTGAAGGATTCGTGACTGACCGATTCCCATTGGACATCCGGCAGTGTTTCTTTCAGCTGATCGAGCAATGGCGGTTGAGCCACAGCCAGTTCATCCGCGACAATCGCTTTTTCCACCTGCATTTCCAGCAATACGGCCTCCACAACATCAGCAAAGGAGGGGAGCCCCGGTACAACTGCCAGGTCGATGCGTGTCACAAAATCGGGAATGGGCAGACCTGCGTCACAGATGACGATCTGGTCCGTGTGCCCGAGTTGGCTGATAACTGCTGATAGTTCACTGTTTAAAATGCCCAATTTCTTCATATCGACAACCCCTTATTCTCTGTTGAACTCCTCGACCTGTGTCAGGGTAGGCATACCTGCTTGTGCACCCAATCTGGTGACAGCCAGCGCCGCTACTTTGGTGGCAAAAGCGACGGAATCTGCAACACTGCAGCCTGTCGCATACGCATAGGAAAAGCCCGCGTTGAAGGAATCTCCTGCCCCAGTCGTATCCACGACCTGTACCGAATGGCTGGGAACAAATCCGGCTCCATCCGACTCTGACAGATAGGCTGCTCCTTTGGCTCCCAAGGTCGTGACGACGGTTTGGACCCCTTTGTTCAGTAGGGAACGCATGGCAGACTCTATATCGTGCCCCGCCTCTACTCCCGCTAGCAAGAACAGCTCCGATTCGTTCGGAATCAGCACATCGACGTTTTGCAGCAGTTCGTCTGGCAAGGGTCGGGCAGGTGCAGGGTTCAGAACGACGGTTTTGCCCAAGCGCTTCGCTGTCTTGGCTGCAGAAACGACCGTCTCCAGCGGAATTTCCAGCTGCAAAAGCACCAGATCAGCGTCGGCTATCCGATCTTCCTGGGTAGTCAGGTCCTGCGGCAAACAAGCCTCATTGGCTCCTGCCACGACGATGATCTGGTTGTCTCCTTGCGCCAAAACAATCGATGCCACTCCCGTAGGGCTATCGCTCACCGTCTTTACTGCCTCTGTATCAATCCCTTCATGACGCATGGCTAGAATCAGCTCTTGACCAAAGGCATCGTTGCCCACAGCGCCGATCATCGTTGTCTTCGCTCCAAGTCGTGCAGAGGCAACCGCCTGATTGGCTCCTTTTCCACCGGGGATAAAATGAACCTGCTTGCCCATGACGGTTTCTCCGAGCATAGGCGGACGATCTGCTTCTACCACGATATCCATGTTCAAGCTGCCAATGATGGCAATGTGCGGCTTTTGACTCATGCGTCTCTCCCTTTCTCTATGGCCTGTCTGTTGGCTTGCGTGCAGTCGAATCTCGCTCGATGAGCGTAACCTCCAGCTCATACAGCTTGGGCTGTACGACTCCTGACTGAATGGCTTCAAACAACACCTCTGCTGCCAGCTTACCCATGTCATAGTTTGGCTGGGCAATGGTAGACAGCTCCGGCTGCGTGATTTCTGTCAGACTAATGCCGTCAAAACCGATCAAGGCCACATCATCCGGAACTCGAATCCCCAATTGGTGCAAGCCCTTCAGCGCACCGACAGCCATGAGGTCATTTCCACAAAAAATACCATCTATATCAGGATGCTTTTCCATCAAATCCTTGACTGCTCGAAGGCCACCATCCATATGAAAGTGACCAGGCAGCATCAAGCTAGGCGTATACCAAGGAGCATGCTTCACGGAATCTTCATACCCCTGTAGCCGTTCCCTTGCTGTAATCATCTCTTGCGGTCCGTACAGATGAGCGATTTTCTTGCAGCCTTTATCCAACAGATGGCGGACAGCCAGTTTTGCTCCCTCGTAGTTGCGTGCGCGAATGACACTGTAGGATTGGCTCGTCAACGCACGGTCCAGGACGACTAAGGGAATCTTGTTTTTCCGCATCTGCTCTACGTCCACTTCGCTCAACGTACTAGAAGCGAAGATCATGCCATCGACGTATTTTTTTCGCAGCATCTCTATATAGCCCTTTTCCTTCTGTCCATGATCGTCCGAATTACACAAAATCACCGTGTAACCGTGCCTTTGGGCAACGTCCTCCACTCCCCTGGCGATAACGGGAAAAAAAGGGTTGGAAATATCAGGCAAGATTAACGCTATTGTTCCCGTCTCTTTCCCAGCTAATCCCCTTGCAACAGTGCTGGGCTCGTACTGGAGCTGCTCAATCGCCTTTACCACCTTTTGTTCGGTGTCCTTGTTTACATAGCTGTTTTTATTGAGCACCCGCGAGACTGTTGCTACGGATACTCCCGCCAATTTGGCGACATCTCGAATCGTTGGCATGATCATATCTCCGAATAATAATGTGTAACCGGTTACACATAAATTAAAAAAATAAGATAATTAGCTAATTTAATTATCTGTAACCGGTTTCATATTTGTGTGATTAATATACTCCTGAATCCGTTTTCTTGTCAACCCAAAATTCTAGAAGAATGTATAGTAGACCTTATGACAGCTTATACCGGAATATTCTTCCTTGTTGGTTAAAAGAAAAACGTTATCGACCGTGCTTTTGTGTAGGAGAAAAAACAGGGAAACCCGCGTCCATAGCAGCCGTTTCAAGTTGCATCTCATGGGTGGACGCTAAAGGCAGGTTTCTCTTTTTTTACTCCGCTTCGGATGGAAGCAGGAGAAAAAAGCGAAGTTCTTTGGGGTGCCCACCGCTACTGCTAGATCAACGTGTCCTATATTCACAAAAATAATAAGAGGACAGCCTCTTGGCTATCCCCCCAAAAAACAGAGCAAAAGATTCCCTTGCTCAAAGCAAATATTGCAAGACAATGCAGATGTAGACTGAATAATATCGTGCTAAATTGGCACAGGCGTTAAACTTTACTGGCAAGATTGTTGAGAAGTGAACCTATTAAACACAAGCTCAATTATGTTAAATAGCTTTAACGGTCTTTGTCTTCTGTGAGCATCTGGACTATAAGAGTAGATGCAATTAACGATAACAACCAAGCGATTGAATCAACAAAATCAACGATACCTTTTCTAGAGATTGCATCAATTAGGTTATAAATAATGACTGTCAAGATTAGCACTGCGAGTAATTTTAAAAGACTAACGGGAAGCATGCTCTAGCCCTCCTGTATGGAAATTATATCCAGTAAATTCTAAATGATTTGATTAGGATGGACAACTAGAGGTTGCTCAGGATTTTACAAAATGCTCAATTTGATAAATGGATATGGTCTTTGGTTCCCTGAAATTTTAGATATGCGGAAATAAGGTACGTAACGCAGGAAATCGCAAACCATTTTACATCTGATGCAATAAACAGATAAGTACTGAACGGTAACGACCAAATAAAAGGTACCAAGATTATCGGTGCGGCTACGAAGGACGTAACTAAAGCGCAAATGGCAGGAAGCATGATCAGCAAAAATAGCAAGAAGTCGAGGCCTTTAAAGGATTCACCAAAAATATAGTCATAGCAAACAATTAATGACATCAATGATCCAATCAGGCCAATCAATAAACCTCCAACGGAGAACCAATTCTTATACATCGTATCAATCCTCCCACTATAAATTAATGTTTTCTCGCGTTTGCTCACTCATTCTTAGATTTTCAACCATCAACATTCCAGA
>NZ_JAFLPN010000059.1:0-15928 GCF_029870785.1 Brevibacillus sp. AY1 | reverse complement strand
AGTGGTTGGTAACTACAAACCCCCACAGTGGACTTTCACCACCTAGTTAATCGCCATGCGTGGCACACCAAAAAGCGGCTGCCGATTATCTCGACAGCCTGCCCGCTGAGTGATTACTGGTTCTTACCGGTCCCTTCGTTGCGATCGTTGTGATGCGATTGGCGAAGGTTTGTATTCTTGTCATTTTCGTCTAATGTTTTCCCACGGTTCTTCCCCAGGTCCTTGCTGTTGTTATTCTTGCCCATCTGTGTACACCTCCCTTGCTTTAAGTATCAAAGGATAGCGTAACCAGTTGTCCTCTCTTTACTCATTTGATCGGCCTCGTCTCCATTCGACGAAAGCGTCCTCTCATGGAATAAATGATGGCGTAAGGGACTCTCCAGCCCAATAAAAAAGCCAGCGTGATCAGATAGGTGACTTGGGAAAAAATCCAGGTCATTGGAGCACCCAGCCAAATGGAGCGGAGTATCAGACCAATCGGTGCAGCCAAAGTCCAAGTCAGCACCGTGGAGAGGAGCAGTCTCCAGCCATTCCCGTATGTCTTCCTTCCATAGCTGCGAAACACAAACGCAGCGATCAGCCAACCGATCAAAAACGGCATCAATGTTTCCAAAATACCGAGGAAATTAGCAGGCAGTCGGTGAAGCAGCTTCCCATAGTAGATAAACAGCCAAAACGCGACCAGATCCCCGACCAGCAATACATAGCCTGCCGGCGAAATTCGCAGTCTCATGTGCACCCTCTTTTCTAGCGGAGGCTTTCATTTTCTCTATTGTACACATGCAGCGTGTTTCCCTACAATCCAAGTCGCTCATGATTCACCAAACAGATACATTTGCAATTTCTCCTCCACCCCAGACCATTCACGATCCAGGATGCTAAACATCACCGTATCACGGACATATCCGTCTTGTACGATCATGTGGCTGCGCAAAATTCCTTCTTTTACCCCGCCGATCCGGGCAATCGCTCGCTGAGAGTTGTGATTGCGCAGATCTGTCTTCAATTGAACCCGAATACACCCCAATGCCTCGAAGCAATGCTTCAGAAGCAGAAACTTGCATTCCGTATTCACCGCTGTTTTCCACACGGATGGAGTCAACCAGGTATGACCGATCTCCAGCCCTTTGTCCCTGACTGAAATGGCCATGAAGCGCGTGCTGCCAATGATTTTTTCGTCTCTCTTGTCGATGATCACAAAAGGCAACTCCGTACCTTTTGCCTCATTGTCCATCGCCGTACTGATAAAGGCGACGGCATCTTGGAACGATTCCATTTTTTTGGACATATAGGTCCAGATGGACTCATGTCGTCCAGCCTCCCATATCCCTTCTGCATGGCCTTGACGCAATGGCTCCAGACGTACCCGTTTTCCTTCCAAAATGACTGGTGTGATTTGCAGCATACCCATTCTCCTTAAATTCGGTGTACTGCCTGATCTTCTCGGCAGAACAGTAGCCCGAAATTTTTTAAAGGATAATGGGGAGAGCTGAATCTGTCAAGCTATCCTTTCATTATGCTTCCTCATTGATCACAACCTGTTTTCCTCGCCATTTCAAAATCAGTGGAATGATCAGCCAAAGCAGGGCGCATGCCAAAAAAATAAGCGATAGCGGTTTCGTCAAGAAGATCATGAAATCTCCGTTGGAGGTCGTTAAAGCTCTGCGCATGTTATTCTCAATCATCGGGCCAAGGACCAGGCCAAGGACGAGAGGTGCCAGTGGAAAGTCATTTTTGCTCAGGTAATAGCCGAGTATCCCGCATAGGACAAGCAAGACGAGATCAAAGGTGGTGATTTGGACCGCGTACACACCAAACACGGAGATGGCAATGATCAACGGAATCAGAAAATGCGGCGGTGTCTCAATGATTTTTGCAAACACTTTAACCAAGGGCATGTTGAGGACAAGCAGCATGACATTTCCGATAAACATACTGGCAATCAGACCCCATGCAACCTGTGGATGATCCGAAAACAGCAATGGCCCCGGCTGAACATTGTACATGAGGAGTGCACCCATCAAGATCGCCGTTGTACCCGATCCCGGAATCCCGAGCGTCAGCAGCGGTACCATGGCTCCACCCGAAGCTGCGTTGTTGGAGGATTCGGGTCCTGCTACCCCTTCAATCGCTCCTTTACCGAACCGATCCGGGGTTTTGCTCCATTTCTTTTCCAATATATAGGAGAAAAAAGATGCCAATGTGGCGCCAGCGCCCGGCAGCAAACCCACAAAAAAACCAAGGATGGAACCACGCGCAATCGGTGCCGCACTTTGTTTCAGATCCTGGGCAGTTGGCAAAATTCGCCCAACCTTGATCACCGGTGTTGAGGAGTTGTCATTTTCCATGATGCTTTTGAACACTTCACCCAGAGCAAACAAACCGACAGCGATCGTCAGAAACTCCAGGCCCTGGTACAAATTCGGAATCTCGTAGGTAAAGCGTGCTACTCCTGATACGTTGTCGATTCCAATCGTGGCCAGGAGAAGTCCGGTTACCGTCATGATCAGTGCTTTCGTCATCGACTTGCCGCCCAGTCCGCTAACCGCACAGAGCCCGAGAAGCATAAGCGAAAAGTATTCAGCTGGTCCGAATTGCAAAGCGAGATCGGATAGAGGCTGAGCTAGAAATACGAGCGCAACCAGTGCAAACAAGCCCGCGATAAAGGAACCAATCGCCGCGATGGAAAGCGCTGCGCCTGCCCGTCCTTGCTTGGCCATCTGATACCCGTCCAAGGTCGTCACGACAGAAGAAGATTCCCCTGGTGTATTTAATAAAATCGAGGTGGTCGAACCTCCATACATCGCGCCATAGTACACGCCCGCCAAAAGGATCAACGCACTTGCCGCTGCGTGCTCCGGCTCAAGGCCACTGGTCAACGAAGCCGTCACGGGCATCAGCAAGGCGACACCGCTCATCGGACCAATTCCGGGCAGAACGCCTACTGCTGTACCAATCAACACGCCGATAAATGCGTAAATCACATTATGCCATTGTAACGCAATCAAAAAACCGTCAGCCAAGTATTGAATGGCACTCATCTCATTGTCCTCCTTACATGCCTGACCAGACAGGAAAACCTGGCAAGGTTCCTTTTAGCAAGTTGACGTACACGTAATAGACACCTACGGAAAAGCACAAAGAGACTAAGGTCGTCTTCAGGTAGCTCTTGCTCCCCATAATCTGGAAGGAGATGAATAAAAAGAGAAATGTCGTGAGGATATAGCCGATCGGTTCCAGTAAAAACACATAGAGAAATGTAGCTGCCAACATAATAAAAAATCGTTTGTACTGAAGCTGTGCCACGTTCCCGGAGGCGCTATCTCCTGCCGTTTTTCTGCTGGACTCCCAAAACAGGCGCAAGCTGAGCAGGATCAGAATCAATCCCAAACCCAGCGGAAACATGTTTGGCCCCACTTCACTCCCGTAAGCGCTTGTAGAAATATTGCGGCTTTCTACCACAAACAAAATGCCTACCAACGCAAAGCAAATGCTGCTGTATCGGTCAAATGTCCGGTTCACCGTATGGACCCTCCTTTGGTTGAAAAAGGAGAGGGAGTTCCCCTCTCCTTTCGCTCCTTATTTCGACATCCCCAGCGATGTGAGCAGCTCGGTTACCAATTTGTCCTGCTCGTTCAGGAACTTCGTGAAATCTTCTGAACCTCTGTACTCACTTGCCCAGCCATTCGCTTCCAGCTCTTTTTTCCAAGCATCGCTCTCGGAAAGCTCCTTCAGCTTGCCCTCCCAGTACGCCTTGGCATCTGCCGGCATATCTGGCGGGCCAAACACTCCGCGCCAAATATTAAAGGTTGCATCGATTCCTTGTTCTTTTAACGTAGGGATGTCTTTCAGTTCTCCACCGAGTCTTTCCTCAGACGTTACACCCAGCACCCGAATTTTTCCTGCCTTGAGGTATTCGGTGACTCCGGAAGCATCCGTAGCAATCATGTCAGCATTATTGCCCAAGAGTGCTGCAATAGCTTCTCCGCCGCCGTCATAGGAGACGTACTTGACCTTTTTCGGATCGATTCCGTATTTCGCGGCTGGCAAGACACTGATCAGATGGTCCATCGATCCAGGTGCGGATCCGCCCGCCAACGTGATTTTGCTCGGATCTGCTTTGATGGCTTCAAGCAAGCTCTTCAGATCCTGATAAGGTGAATCCGCCCGAACGACTACAGCACCAAAATCTTTTGTCATTTGCGCCAGTGGAGTGACATCTTTATACCCATACGGACTGTTTCCTTCTTTTTTGTTGTGGTTGATCAAAATGGGCGGTGAATTGACGAAGAGACGATACGCATTGCCTTTATCCTTGCTCACATACTCTGCCATGAAGACGACACCGCCGCCGCCTGGCTTGTTCTCAACGGTTATGGCTTGCTCCACCAATTTGCTTTCATTCAACACTTTTCCGAGCGACCGAGCGGTTTTATCCCAACCGCCGCCGGCTCCTGACGGTGCTACCATGATGATGGGCTTCTCCGGATATTTGGATGCTGGCTGCTCGGCTGTGGTACCCGTAGAACCTCCGGTGGTTCCACTGCCCGTGTTTGTATTCCCGCCACCCCCACAGGCGACCAGTGCCAGCGTAAGGATGCTGGACACGGCTAGAAGCAGATTTCTCTTTTTCAAAGCAATTCCCCCTCTTCCTTCTATACATGTAAGCGCCTTCAAATCTGTTTCAAAAGTAACATGCGAGAGGTGCGGGAGAATAGTTTTCGTGCATAAAGCCTATTATGAATTTTAAGTACTTTTTGTTCATTATGTTCACGTTATGGGGAGGCAACATAACGGTATTTCCGCTCAGGTCTCCCCACTGTTCCATAGATCAGATCCGCTCGCGCCTTTTTCTCGACGACGAGATACTCCAGATAACGCCTGGCCGTCGTCCGACTCGTCCCGATCTCTTTGCTGATCTCCTCGGCAGAAACACCCGTGTCCTTTGTCTGCTTGATGGCATTCAACACTTTTTCCAGCGTTAGGAGATCAATGCCCTTGGGTAATAGTGCTTCTCTTGGCTTGCCTACAGCTAGATTGCGCATCAGGATTCGATCAATTGCCTCCTGATCAATCTCTCCTAGCTCGCGTGTACGCAAGAGATGCTCCCTATAGCTTTCCAGCCTTTCGCGAAAACGTTCAAACACGAGGGGCTTAACGATGTAATCGAAGACTCCTCCGCGCAATGCCTCCTGTACCATCTCGATTTCCTTCGCTGCTGTAATCATGATGATATCCACATCCCGATGGTGCTGACGAATATGCCAGACCAGTTCCGATCCCAGCATGTCAGGCAAATAGACGTCCAGCAAGACTAGATGAGGCTTTGTATACGCAAGCATTTCCTTCGCCTCGGCTCCATTCGTCGCTGTCGCAATGACTTCAAAGCCCTCAACCTTACTGACAAAACGTCTGTTGATATCAATAATGCGCAGATCATCCTCCACGATCAGCACTTCAACCTTCTTCATGATTACCCCTCCAATCTTTAGGCAAGGATACGGTGAACAAAGCTCCGCCCCATTCGCTTTTGCCCACGAGAATATAGCCACCTAACTCTTCTACGATACCGCGTACCTTAGACAGACCAATTCCACGCTGTTCTCCTTCCTTTGTAGAAAAACCGTATTCAAAGACCCGCTCCCACAGTTCTTCTGGCACCCCGGGACCGGAGTCCTCCACTTCAAACAAGATTTCCTCCCCTGCATCCGAGAGATAGCACTCCACGACTTTTTTTGAACTGCCGACTCCATTGACAGCCTCCAACGCATTCTGCAGCAGATTTCCGAGCAACACAATCAACTGCTGTCGGTTGATCGTGGCTGGCAGCTCTTGCAAGCGGCTGTCGTGATGGATCATAAACTGAATTTTCAGTTCCTTTGCACGGTTATGCATGCCTAGCAGCAAAGCTCCAATCAGCGGGTCTGGAATTTGTTTGGCGAGAAAAAGAATCAGTTCCTGCTGAGAGGATGTCTCGCTCGTGATCAGTTCGACGGCTTCTTGTATGGAACCGAGCTGCAATAAACCGGAGATCGTATACAGAAGATTATGAAATTCATGAGTCTGCGCACGCAAGACATCCGCGTATCGTCGTGCCTGGGACAGCTCAGATGCCAGCTGGTCGATTTCAGACTTGGCGCGAAAGCTGCTTACAACACCTACAACTTGACCACTCAGCTTGATCGGAACGCGATTGACGATGATTTCCTTGCCCCCGATCAGTGTCTCTCGGTCAAGCTGGTATTCCCCTGTTTCAAGGATCTCTGGCATACGGCTGTCGGGCAAAACCTCGTAGATCTGCTTACCCTGAACTTCGTCTTCTGGCAGCTCTAGAATACGAAGCGCCGCTTTGTTCATCATGGTAATCTGGTTGGTTTTGTCGATGGCAACGATTCCTTCACGCACGGATTCCAGCACGGCGTTGCGTTGGACGTACAAGGCCGCGATCTCCTCCGGTTCCAAACCAAGGATCGCCCGCTTGAGATAACGGCTTAAAGCAATCGCTCCAACCACGCCGCACAGAACAGCAATGCCCATGATCAAAAACACTTTTTCTTGATAATCGGCTATCGCACTCTCGATGTCTTCCAGCAGATAACCCACGGAAACGATCCCGATAACCTCTCCATCGTTTCCTTTAATCGGTACTTTTCCACGCAGTGAAGGTCCCATGCTGCCCACTGCCTTGGATATGTACGATTGACCATGCAAGAGTCCCAAATCATTGTCGCCTCCGACCATTTCCTTGCCTATACGATCCTCGATGGGATGGGCATACCGAATCCCTTCCCTGTTGCCCACAACGACAAACTCTGCATCGGTCTGGATGCGAACATTTTCTGCGATGGGCTGAATCAGCACAGAGGGGTTCTCCGCATAGAATGCCGCCCGAAGCTCTGGGTCGTTTGCCGTTATTTTGGCGACGCTTAACGCTCTTCGTCCTACCTGTTCCTCAATAGAAGAAGCAATAATAGAAGAAAAAATCAATCCAATTACACTGATAATGCCAATAATCACAGACGTAATCAATAAAATCATTCTGGTCTGAAAGGAGAGGCGAACTCTCTTTGACCTTGTCATCATTGTCTCACCTCTGGTTCATTTTACCACCAGAGGGAAAGAAAGCGATATCACCAATCCCGTCTTTGACATCGAAAGTCTCGCTTTGAAAATGTTGGAATTAGGTCTGCACTCCCCCAATATACTTTACCAACTTATATTCGAGACAAACTGGGCGGTTGTCCGAATGTAAGCGTCAGTCCAAGTAAAGGAGGGATATTTGTGAAAACACAGCACGACACAAATGGGATCGTCACTCTGACAAAGGAAGGCGAAAATTTGGTCAAGGACAGCCCGCTATACAATGAAGGGCTTCGTCCAACCACATTGGAAGAACACAGTTGGAGTGGCTACAACTTCGCAAGTCTGTGGATTGGTATGTCCATTTGTCTGCCTACTTACGCAATGGCGGCTGGCTTGATTTCACTAGGCATGAACTGGTGGCAGGCCATTTGTACCATCATTCTCGGAAACTGTATTGTCCTTATCCCCATTCTTCTCAATTCGCACGCAGGTACCAAGTTTGGAATTCCCTATCCCGTATTTGCCCGTCTCTGGTTCGGCTCCAAAGGCGCGCACATTCCTGCTGTCGCCCGAGGCTTGATCGGAGCAGGATGGTTTGGGATCAACTGTTGGTTTGGCGGGGCAGCCATCGATACGCTGTTGATGTCCATGACCAACTGGGGCAGCGTCCCTGGTCACTTGTGGATCGCCTTTTTCGGATTCTGGGCACTCAACGTGTGGGTGGCTTATCGGGGGCCTGAAGCAATCAGAAAGATGGAAGCGTGGGCAGCTCCTGTGCTGATTATCATGAGCTTGGCCTTGCTGGTATGGGCATTGACTAAAGCAGGCGGCTGGGGCCCCATGCTTTCGGCACCATCCAAATTCACTACTACAGGGGAATTCTTGAAAGTGTTTTTCCCAGCTCTCACGGGCGCAATCGCCTTCTGGGCAACAATGGCGTTGAACATTCCGGACTTTTGTCGCTACGCTAAAAGCCAAAAAGCACAAATCATTGGTCAATCCTCTTCCTTGCCGACAACGATGGGCTTCTTCTCCTTTATCGGGGTAGCCGTTGCCTCTGCTACGGTAGTCATATACGGTGAAGCAATCTGGGATCCGGCAGCTGTACTGGCAAAATTCTCTCCATTCGCCATCTTTTTGGGAACCATCGGGATTGTGCTGGCTACCTTGACGACGAATGTGGCTGCCAACATCGTAGCCCCAGCACGTGCCGTAGAGAATCTCGCGCCTCGCCGTCTCAGCTATAAAACCGGAGCTCTGATCGCAGGATTTGTCTCCTTGCTCATGCAGCCCTGGTACATCCTCGACAACTTTGGCAATTACATCTTCCTCTGGTTGGGCACTTACGGAGCGCTCCTCGGTCCCATCGACGGTATCGCCATAGCGGACTACTGGCTGGTTCGCAAAAGACGGATTCATTTGACAGAGCTTTATAAGACAAACGGGATTTATTCCTACAAAAGCGGCTACAACATGCACGCCCTTTGGGCCATGCTGATCGGGATTGCCATTCCGTTCATCTGCAAGTACATTCCTGGACTTACGATCGTTTGGGACAATGCCTGGACGATTGGCTTGCTGATCTCACTTGCAATCTACACCTGGGTCATGAAAGGGAATGCGTCCATCGTTTCTGCCAAACAGTATGATCAAGTCACGTCTCACTCTACACAATCTCACGCCTCTTGAGTCATGCAAAGCAAAAGACTGGCTGCCTCTTTATAGAGGTGCCAGTCTTTTTTGTGGTGAAAGGATCAAGGACCCGGAATCACCATTTGAATTGCTGAATCGACTCTTGCAAATCCTGAGCCAGTTCATTGAGATCCGCACTGGAACGTGCAATTTCTTGAACGGATTCCAGCTGTTCATTGGCATGGCCTGAGACGTTTTGCGTATGGTTGGCGGCTTCTGCAGCCAGATTGTTCATTTCGTCCATGGAGGATGCCACTTGCTGCACACTTGCCGACATTTGCTCCGTCGCTGCCGATACTTCCTGAATCTGCTCGGCTACCACTTGTGACGAGGCCACGATTCGATGGAAGGTCTCGCCTGCTTCCTGTACGATTGCAGTACCTTTCTGCGCCTCGACAGTACCGTCGTTCATAACGGTTACCACATGTGTTGTCTCTTGTTGAATTTCCGTGATCAGGCGAGCAATTTCTCGGGCCGACTCGTCCGATTGCTCAGCCAGCTTGCGCACCTCGTCTGCTACGACAGCAAAACCTCGACCGTGCTCGCCTGCCCGTGCTGCCTCGATCGCCGCATTCAAGGCCAAGAGATTGGTCTGAGAAGCGATTCCCGTGATTACGTCTACGATTTGACCAATCGCCTCTGAACGTACACCCAGCTCGTGCACCAGCTGTGCAGCCTGATTGACGGATGTGGAGATCGACTCCATCTGCTGGATGGCGGATTGAATATGCTCATTACCTTGCTGTGCTTCATCCGCTGCTTGGATGGAAGACTCAGAAACCGCACTGGCTGTATCCGCAATGCGTTGAATAGCGATAGACATTTCCTCCATGACACGTACGCTTTCTTGTGTGCGCTGGGTTTGCACCTCGGAGGAGCTGGCAATCTGTTGAACACTGCCCAGCGAACGTTCTGTCGCATGCGCGGATTGCTCAGCGTTGGCTGACAATTGGGCTGAGGAAGCAGCTACCTGCTCTCCTGCAACCTTCACCTGTTCGATCAGGGATCGCAAATTGATGACCAAGCCGTTGAACGCCACTCCCAGCTTTCCTACTTCATCCCGCCCGATATGGGTAACTTGCTCGACAGAAAGATCTCCTTGAGCCAACAGCTCCATCTTCTGAGATACAGCCCTCAGCGGGGTGCTGATCATTCTGGCAATACCAGCACCGAGCGCGATGGCGAGGATCAAAGCAACCGCTTCGATAATCAACAGCAGCAGAATGGTTTGTTCGGCTTGCTTTGCATACTCGGTTTGCATCCGATCAGCTTGGTCTGAAAGGTAGTTAGCCCAAGACAGCTGCTCATCATTGATCCAGTTCAGTGTCTTGTCGGTTGCCCGATAAAAGGTGTAGGCCGTGTCTACCTTCCCATCTTCAACCATGCTGACCACGTCTACCAGATCACTTCGATATTGCGTGACCAGACTTTGAAGCATCTGAACCTTTTTCTGCTCTTCTTCATCCAGGTTTGACAGCTGCAAATTCTCGAACAGCTGCATGGCATTTAGGTTCCGCGCTTCCAATTCAGATTTGTAGCCCTCTAAAAAGTCAGGTACGGGATTCAGGATCATTTTGTACACGAGGCTGTCAATCGCTCGCATCTCTTGACGCCAGTCGTTAATCCATTTTACAGGCAGCAATTGATCCTCATACATCGCTTCCAATTGTTCACTGGAAGACTTTAGCGAGATGTACCCCATCCCGCCTACAATAGTCATAAAAACGGAAAATGAGATGATTAGGACAACCATTTTGCCACGGGTACTTAAGTTGCGAATGATGCTCATCGTTCTTACCCTTCTTTCCTTGTGAAAATAACCATTAAGAGTTGAATATTGTCTAATCTTACCAAGTAAATCCGCTACAGTCGACAAAAAAGGTGGGAAGAACTTCAAATAGCGGTGTGTTACTAGGCTCATAATGGTTTTTTCCCTTTTCATTATGAAACGAAACCTACAATCATGCTCCGATATCCTCCATTGGTTATCCATGGCAGGCTCCTTCGAACTTCATCAAACATCTGTCATGACAACTTTAATTCCATAAATCTCGTTCCCTGGATTGGATTAAATACATAAGGCTCAATTTCATAGAATCCAAATGCGCGATACAGATCCTGAGCTTTGGTCATCGTAGGCAGTGTATCGAGTCTCATATAGGCCTTTTGCCGATTTGATACCCCCGAAATGCTTCTCGAACATAGAGTCGTTTCATTTCACATATTCCTTCTTCAATCTTGCGAAGTGCAATACATCCTGCTGCCTTCCCATCCACGACTGCGAATAACGGCTTTGATCTTCACGCTTTCCATCTGGGCACACCTCCCTCGGCTCTTACATGGGTACAACTGAGCAAAAAACGATCCTCTATCAGGATCGCTTGAGACATCTTACAGCTTTGATTTTATCCATGCCATCAACGCCCATCGTCTTTCCTGACGACGTTTGTAGGATGGCAGGCCACGATAGACTTCGACTGCCTCCCGGTAAGCTTGCTTGGCTTTTTCTTTCTGGTGAAGCTCGGTATACATGTCTCCTAGTTTGAAGTAGACCTCGCATGACGACATGTTCATCATAGCCAGTTCTTCCAAACTCGCGAGTGCCTTTTCCAACTGCTGCTGCTTCGAATAGGCCTCTGCCAGTCTCAGATAAGGCTCTCCGTACTTGACCCGTGGATTGGCCTTCAATGCTTGCTCAATCAACTGCTGACCTTCTTCCATACGGCCCAGCTTCAGGTAACAGATCCCTTTGTCGCACACGTATTCGGGAGAATCCTGCATGACCGTCGTAATGCCCTCCAAATAGGATAACGCATCTGCATACTGCCGTTTTTCCATAAGCAAGCGCGCAGCCTCCAATTTTGCAGAGGTGTCATGCGGATTGAGACGTATCTGGTTCTTCAGCAATGATAATCGGCGCCATCTCCGATAGGGCTTGGTGATGTCAGGAAGCAGCCGAACAAAGCGAAGATCTAGCACGTACAACAGCAATAATATGATGATCAGCGCAACAAAAGGACTTCCAGTCAGCCACCAGAAGATCGAAAAAATAATCATTTTCCCCAATGGTTTTCCCTCAATCCTTGGCATTTTTTCTTTCTAACTATAAGAGTTATTCAGAACAATTGTCAAATATTTCAATATGGAGGTAAACCATAGGGAGTCAATAAAAAGAATGAGCAACACAAAGAGATGCCACCCTCCTCGTATTACTCATTCTCTTTCATTCACCTATTTGCATCTGATGACTGGAAAACTTCTTACCCATCTTCCCTTGCAGAAAACGCGCAGCTTCCAGC
Organism: Brevibacillus sp. AY1; assembly: GCF_029870785.1. NCBI lineage: Bacteria > Bacillati > Bacillota > Bacilli > Caryophanales > Paenibacillaceae > Brevibacillus > Brevibacillus sp. AY1. The sequence goes on along the minus strand of NZ_JAFLPN010000059.1, from coordinate 3,854 downwards.
ATTTTCGTCGATTCGATTCCCGTCGTCATACCCATTCCATGAAGCATGTACAGCAAATCCTCGGTAGCCATATTGCCCGAAGCTCCAGGAGCATATGGACAGCCACCCAAGCCACCTACAGCACTGTCAAAGGTGGAAATCCCCATTTCGACCGAGACCAGTGTATTGGCCAAGGCCATCCCGTAGGTATTGTGAAAATGCATGGCAAGCCTTTCGGCAGGAAAACGTTTGAGCAGGACTTCCAGCACTTCTTGGACCTGTCTCGGATGAGCAATGCCGATGGTATCCCCTAGCGAGATTTCTTGTATTCCCATCTCCAGCAGGTTTTCAGCCACGCGAATCACAGCATCGATCTTTACATTTCCCTCGTACGGGCATCCAAAAACAGTCGAGATGTACCCGCGAACTGTTTTTTGGGCAGCCAGCGCAGCTTGTGCCGTTTCCTTTAAGATGGGGAAGGTATCTTCGATGGATTTGTTTATGTTTTTTTGGTTATGTGTTTCACTCGCGGACATGAACACAGCGGCGTCATCTATATTCGCCAGCAAGGCTCTCTCCAGCCCTCTGGCATTTGGAACAAGCGCTCCATAGGTTACCCCCGGAGCCCGCTCGATGCCTTGCGCGACTTCTACGGCGTCTGACAATGCGGGTATCCATTTGGGATGCACAAAAGAAGTAATCTCGATGTAGCTGACACCGGTATGAGAGAGTTGATTGATCCAAAACCGATTCATTCTGCAAACCGTCACGCGGACCGACTTCTTTGACCGTTATCTTTCTCGATGAGATATCCATTCGGCTTACGCTCCCAGTAAAGTTGTCATCATATACGTCGATCCATAGAAAATCATGAACTGCACACCTGCTCCTACACCCAATACACGGTTGAGCAAGCCACCCAAGGTTGCGACAGTCAGAGCGAGCATGACACCCACCAGCTGCGCTTCATGGAAAGCAAGCAGGCAAGCCAAACCGACGAACATTCCGACGATGGCTTCTTGGCTGATATTTTTCATGACAAACACAGTAGCTGTTCGCGCGTAATTCATGGCAAAAGGATACGCGATCGCAGTTGCAATAACCAGACCGATCAATCCGTACAAGAAGAAGTCCCAAGGTGTCAGCAGGTTGTGCAGATTGTTGACCGGATCACTGGTAAAGACAGGCGGTGCATTAAACAACGGTGCAGCAGGTCCCAGAGCAACAGGACTGAGCGGGATACCGAAAGCCAACAACGGAATGATCGCTTCCGCAATATAAGTGGACTCAGTGACACCATTCATTGCTGCCAGACTGGAAGTCGATTTCTTATACACGCCTTTATTACGCGAGCCGACGATTTCCCCCATCAGGGAGGTCATCCCGACTGGACTGAATGCAAACGTCAACGAAGAGATAAAGGAAGTGATCGATGTATGCGCGGTTTGTCTGCCTGTCAGTACCCGGAATGGATTCGGGAAAAAGCCCTTCCATGCACGTACCTCTGGTGCAAGATGATACTCTTTTGGCGAGTTGCGGATGAGTCCGCCTCTTGCACTGGAAGACATGGAAAGCAGCAGATCATAGAACATCGGGCCGATCGCGATTCCTAGGAAGAAGCTGATGCTCAAGTGCTTTTCCACGATCTGAAAGCTGAACTGGTCCAAGCTTCTGATAAAGAAGGCAAACGGAATAATCATTGCAATGCTGACCCATTTCCCCTTGGAGAAGTAAGCAATCAGCACAGCAGCGAGGGTGAAGATCAAACCCGAAGCAGATTTGAAAAAGTCTGCGAATTGACCAAGGCGTTCCTGTGGTGTTTTGCGATAAAATCCTGATATTCTCGTCGTTGTCATCGTGATTTCTCCTACTCTATCTGTCTTTTCTTTCCTTGTCTCTATTGCTTACGATCCGCCCAAAAATAGCGCTTACAAAGAAAGGATCACCCCAGTCACCTTGGTTTCATGTGATTCAACTTTGTTAAATGAACTTATACTACTACACGAATTGCTTTGTGTAAATGGGGTATTATTCGTAATATTCAGGTCGCATGCAGAAAACGCAAAAAGCCAGCCTAAAACATCACGTTTTAGAACTGGCTTTTTGACTTATAAGGCGCCGAGCGTAACTAGCCTTTAGCTGGACGGTTGAATAAAGATGGATAACACTTTTGCTTCCTGTTCATTGAACGGAAGAAAGATATGCGGCTTCATACCTGAGAAATACGCAGTGTCCCCTTCTCCCATGACATGCCTTTCCCCATCGTAAAACAGAATGATGGTCCCACTCACGATGTAGATAAACTCCTCTTCGGGATGCGTAAAAGGCTCCGTCACCGTCATATCCGGTGGAACCGTGACCAGCACGGGCTCGATTTTGCTGAATCTGGAGCGATTTGCCAATATTTCATACAAATACCCCATTTCCTTGCTTCCCATCTTCATCGTCCGCTTTGACAATGGCGACAGCACAAGATGTTCATCCCGATTTTCTTCCAAGAACCAGGCCAACGGGGTATCCAGATGCTCTGCAATTTTGGACAAGGTCGCTACCGCTGAAGCCGTTTGTCCATTCTCAATTTTGGACAAAAGACTCTTGGTAAAGCCGCAGCGATCCGCCAATTCTTGTTGTGTAAACCCTTTGCCTAATCTTGCTTTCCGAATTCGCTTACCAATCTCCGACAACTCGATGCCAAACAACCCCTTCATCATTCATTCCTGCATTGATTATAGCCATTGAGAAAAAAATGATCAACAGAGTTGAATACCATTCACCTCATCAGCTGCTATTCACTGCAGCTACACCTTATTGTCTGCTGGAGTGGTTGCCCGTTTCTTGCTCCATAGCTGCTTTAGACTATTCAGGTTGATCAGCACGATTCCGAAGACAATCGTGATTCCTCCTAGCAGCGATAGGAATGAAATCGGCTCATGATAGAGTAAGGCTCCCAGGCACAGTGCAATCAATGGTGAGACATACAGCCAGGTGGCTGGAAATACTGGATTGGTTCTGGCGACGAGCCAATAGAAGATGCTATGCCCCATCATGGAGCCAACGATGATCAAGTAGAAAAGCGACAGGAGGGCATTTGGAGCCAACATCGAAGCCATGTGGACATCTTCGGTGATCAACGATAATACAAGAAGCATCGCCCCTCCATACATCATCTGTGCGGCATTCAGTGTGATCGGCGATACTTCCTGAAATTGTTGTGCCACACGACGGGAGTATACGGTCCCGGCCGCAAAAAAGATTTGACCAAATAAAATCACGGTGCAGCCTGCAATCCAAAGCATGCTAAATGTCACCGTAACACCGGGCAAAAGCAGCAAGATGACACCGGCAAGCCCGATGAAGCAGCCTGCCCAGGAAAGAGTAGACAGCTTTTGACGTGAAATACCGGATTGAAGCAGTAGAATGATCAGTGGAGCCGTCGCGGACAGGACAGCCGCGATCCCAGAGCTTACATACTGCTCTCCCCAATACAGGCTGGCAAACACCCCAAAAGTCAGCCCCATTCCAGTCAGGAACATTTCTTTGCGTAGCAGAATGGATACAGTTGCCCTTCCCTTCCACGCCATAATGATAAACAGGATAACCCCTGCGAGGAAAAATCGAATGCCTGCCGAGAAAAATGGGGATGCACCCGCATCTATACCCACTTTGATAGCCAAAAACGTCGTGCCGAAAATCATGCACATCAGGAAATATTGGAACAAAATCATGCTTACTCCTCCTTTTTTCCATCATAATCAGAAGGAAATAGAACAGTTGTGTCCAAACAGAACAGATAATGGCAACGCACTAGCGTTGCATAAAAAATGTGTTTGTGATTTGTCGAAGTATTCTGAATGAAATCTTCAGCTTCCCAACCA
>NZ_JAFLPN010000058.1:0-15961 GCF_029870785.1 Brevibacillus sp. AY1 | reverse complement strand
AAGATTAGCGGAAGATAGTATAAGTGCAACTAAGGCTCCGCCAAAAGCTTGGCGTAGCCAAGTTTTCTAATGTTTTATGGCTGGTGCTTTGCTTCACGCAGGAGATTGCTGATCTGCCCAACCATATTTTCGTCCTTTTTGTTGTCACGCATTTGTTTTTTTACTTGTTCAAATGCTTGTATGCCTTTGCTGGAAGTAATGGTCCAAACCTTAGCTTCTGAGCCGTAAATTCTTTCGATCTGAGTACGTGCTTGTGTGAGCGTATGATTGCGGTCGCTCGCTCCCAGGGTTCCAGCAGTTCCAGCAGTTCCCGCAATTCCGCTGCCATTTTCGCCACCGCGAGCAGAGCTGCCCGAAAAACTGGAGAGAAGATGGGATTGCATCGGGTCCATTTGATTAATGGAAGTGGTGTTGGCAGAAGTCGGGCAGACCAGAATGACATCGTTGAGGATCAGCGTTTGCACACCGTGGATGCCGGCTGCTTGGAGGCGTGCTTCCAGGCTGGTGGAGGGTCCTCCTCCGTGCAGATTGGAGCTGCCGATGTTGCTGTAGACAGATGTGCCCATCCCGCTAAAAGTCGTTCCGTAGTTGTTGGTCGTCAGCCGCTTGTCACGATCAACACTGGGGATCACAGTATCTGCATGCTGTCCCATATGCGCGGCGTGATTCATCGATTGTGTCTGAGGCTGCTGTGGTGGTGTAGCCTGGTTGTTATTGCAAGCAGTCAGGAGCAGAAGTAAACCTATACTACCAGTTCCTACCCAGTTGGGTATGCGTTTCATAAATGATCCCTCCAGTGAGTTCTACCTGATGCTTTCCCAAAAACCGACCTCATCTTCACGGTGGTTCAGTTGTTTGGGAAATTTTTCTAAGTATCTGTTTATCCTGTCGAAAATATGCACAAAAAGAAGAATAGAGACAACTGGAGGTGGTAGTGTTGGAACAGCATGATCGTAAAGAACAGCCTGTATCGCGCAGAAGCTTCTTGAAAAATTCCGGACTGGTTCTTGGTGGATTGGTCGTAGGTGGAGTAGCAGGGAGCTTGCTGGGAAAACAACAGGCACCACAACAGCCTGGTGAGACGCCTGCTCCGACAGCCGATTTCAATCAAGCGCTGATGTATTTCTCTCCGGAGCAATTCAAGGTCGTGGATGCGGCTTGTGAACGCATTTACCCGGAGGATGAGCTTGGACCTGGGGCCAAAGCGCTGGGCGCTGCGTATTTCATCGATCACCAATTGGCTGGTGAATGGGGTTTTAACGCCCGCGACTATATGCAAGGTCCGTTTTATCCCGGTGAAGTAACCCAGGGATATCAGGGCCGATTGAAGCGGCGTGAGATTTTTGATATTGGCATTCAAGAAATGAACAACTACAGCAACAGCTTGCACAACGCTCGATTCTACGAGTTGACGCCAGAGCAGCAGGATACGGTGCTCAAAGCATTTGAAACAGACGAGGTGAAGCTCACCACGATCTCAGCCAGTGCTTTTTTTGCCATGCTTCGAGCCACCACGCTTGAAGGCGTATATGCTGACCCTCTGTACGGGGGCAACAAAAACATGGACGGCTGGAGAATGAAAAAATTCCCAGGAAATCAGATGGCGTATACGCAGATTATCGAGCAGGATGAATTCGCCAAAATGGAGCCATTGAGCTTGCGTGATCATCAACACGGATAAGGGGTGTCAAGGATGGCGAGAAAATTGCCGAAGGTAGACGTGGTCGTGGTAGGCGTAGGATGGGGGGGAGGCATTATCGCCTCTGAACTGACCAAGCAGGGATTGAATGTGGTTGGCTTGGAGCGTGGCAAGGAGCGAAAAACGGAAGATTACTTCATGGTGCACGATGAGCTCCGGTATGCCCTGCGTTACGAAATGATGCAGGATTTGTCCAAAGAGACCATCACGTTTCGCAGCAAGACCAACGTCCGGGCATTGCCGATGCGATCATACGGGTCTTTCTTGCTGGGAACGGGTTTGGGTGGTTCCGGCGTTCACTGGAATGGACAAACCTTTCGATTCCTGCCGTACGATTTTGAGATTCGCAGCAAGACCATCGAACGATATGGAGAAAAGAAGATTCCGGACGGGATGACCATTCAGGATTGGGGCATCACCTATGATGAGCTGGAGCCTTATTTCGATCGGTTTGAGCAAATGGCTGGCATTGCCGGGGAGGAGAACCCGCTGGGCGGCAAGCGTTCAAAGCCGTACCCTGTTCCGCCGATGAAGACGACTCCTGCCTTGAGAATGTTTGGTGAAGCGACGAAAAAATTGAAACTGAATCCCTATATGATGCCGTCGGCCAACCTGTCGGAAGCGTATACCAATCCGGACGGGGTTTCCCGTGCCGCGTGCCAGTACTGCGGATTTTGCGAGCGTTTTGGCTGTGAGTATGGCGCCAAGGCAGACCCCGTCGTTACGGTTATCCCTGTTGCCAAAAAGTCGGGGAAATTTGAGATTCGCACCCATTCGCACGTACGCCGGATTCTGCACAGCGGCAACAAGGCCACTGGGGTCATGTATACCGACGTGACGACGGGTGAAGAGATTGAACAGCCAGCAGACATTGTGGTACTGACCAGTTATGTGTTCAACAATTCACGTCTGTTGCTGCTGTCCAAACTGGGACGTCCCTATGATCCGAATACAGGAAAAGGGGTCATTGGAAAGAACTATGCGTATCAGGTGATTCGCGGCGGTGCTGTCGGCTTTTTTGACGACAGGGAATTCAACGTGTTCGCTGGCGCTGGAGCATTGGGAATGAGTATTGACGATTTCAATGGTGACAACTTCGATCACTCTGATCTGAATTTTATTCACGGAGCCAATATCGCCATTTCCCAGACGGGCCAGCGTCCCATCGCAAATAACAAGGTACCTGCTGGCACGCCAAGCTGGGGGAAAGAATTCAAAGCGGCATCCATCAAATACTATACCCGTGTACTATCAGTAGGTGCACAAGGTGCCTCCATGCCATTCCGGCATCATTTTCTGGATCTGGACCCTACTTACAAGGACGTATTTGGTGACCCACTTATTCGCATTACCTATGACTTCGAAGAACAGGACAGGCAATTGGCTCAGTACTGTGCGGACAAATGCGGGGAGATTATCAAGGCGATGGGTGCCACAGACAAGATCGAAATCAACCGGAAGCTCGGGCCGTATGACATCACGCCCTATCAGTCCACTCATAATACCGGTGGCGTCATCATGGGCGCATCAACGGAGACGTCTGCGGTCAACAATTACCTGCAAATGTGGGACGCTGAGAATGTGTTTGTAGTCGGTGCTTCTGCCTTTGCCCACAACAGCGGTTACAATCCGACCGGGACAATGGGGGCGCTGTCGTATCGCGCGGCAGAGGGAATTTTGAAGTACAGCAAGAGTGGCGGCGGTTTGTTGGTGTAAGCTCGCTTGAATCAGGGTAAGTGAAGTGCCAATCACACAGAAAAAGCAGCGACCCATGGTGAGGGTTCGCTGCTTTTTTTTACTGCAACAAGGATCTGATCTCTCCGCTATTCGGATTGACGACGAACCAGCCGTAGGTGCTGGTGTAGCTGTCACCCGACTGGAAGTTGTTGATGTGGGTTTGATAGACATGGATGACGTAATGCCCTTTATCGTCATCGTGGCTGTACTCGACTACATGGGCTGGTGTGATGCTTCCAGCGAACTTGCCTTTGACCAGCTCGATGGCTTCCAGCTTGGAGTACATTTTGCCTGCTGGCAGCTTGCCGATGTAGATGGATCTCGTGCGCGCATCGTAAATGACCGGTTTGTTCAGATTCTCTGCCACGAAACGAATCGGTACGTAGACGGAGTTTTTGTACATGATGCCTTGGACATCGCTGGCAGGCGATTTGGGAACACCTTCAAAGTAGTAGGTAAAAGGTGTTTGTTTTGCTTCCGATACATCGGGAAAAATAGGAGCTGCCATAGCAATCCCTGAAAAGAGCACCGACCCGATGACGATGCCCCCTAGTAATGATTTCATATCCCATTTCATAAGTGCGAATCTCTCCCCGTAACCCGTCGATCTGCCAAGTCAGCATTTGTCGACTTTTGTACTATGAACATTATGGCAAAAATCGCCGAAGTCAGCTATCAAACGAGGGTACTAGGGAGATTAGCCTAAAAACGATAGAGAAGCGGGCTTGTTGAGGGAAAAGTCCTAGAAAAGCAGGTATGCGTAAAGATACTTTTATCCTGTCTGGATCAACGGTATCATGAGGAGTAGAGAGATGAAGAGATTAGGAGATCGAGAAATGTCGAAATTAAAAAATGATTGGGCTACGGTACTGGCTGAAGAGTTCACCAAGCCGTACTACGTAAAGCTGCGACAAACCTTAAAAGAAGAATATCAGAATCAGACTGTCTATCCGGACATGTTCGATATTTTCAACGCCCTCCATTTGACTGGCTACGAGCAAGCCAAGGTGGTGATTCTGGGACAGGACCCTTATCATGGCCCAGGACAAGCACACGGACTCAGCTTTTCTGTAAAGCCGGGGATCAAGCCTCCGCCTTCCTTGCAAAATATCTACAAGGAGCTGCAGAGCGACCTGAATTGCACAATTCCTGCTCACGGGTACCTGATCCACTGGGCCAGGCAAGGCGTGATGCTGCTCAATACGGTCCTCACGGTGCGAGACGGCAATCCGAACTCCCACAAAGGACTGGGGTGGGAGATATTCACCGACCAAGTAATTCATCGGTTGAATGAACGGGAGACTCCTCTGGTGTTTATCCTCTGGGGAAAGCACGCGCAGGAGAAAGCCTCCTTTATTGATCGAAAAAAACATCTGATCATCGAATCGCCGCATCCAAGTCCGTTTTCTGCGCATCGGGGCTTCTTGGGGAGCCGCCCTTTTTCACGAACCAATGAGTTCCTCCGTGCCCAAGGCATGACCCCAATCGACTGGCAGCTGCCGCTCAATCCGTAAGGCAGCGAGGATGTTCAGTCTTTGCTTCGGATCACGAGAAGCTGCCCGGTCTTCAGGGAGATTCGTCCAATTGGCTCGATCAGGATATTGCTGATGCCCAGCGTGTCACCGATGCGCAGAGTGGCATTTTCCAACGGATATTGAAAGCCCTCCAAGGTAATGCCCGTGACTTCTTGACTGAGGGGCAATAACGAGAGATGGGCAAAATCATCCTGACTGACGGTGCAAGCGTCTGTAATCAGCCGGATTTCGTTGAAGGCGTCGATGATTCGGCAGCTGATCCGGGCATGCAGTCCTTTAGCCAGCAGGTGAACGTTGGCCAAGGTGTGGTCGAAACGAGAGCCTAATACGCCGATCATCAGAATCTCGTCTGGCTCTTGGCTCATGGCCCAATGCAGAGCCATCTCCGTATCCGTCAAATCCTTCATGATCGGGTCACAGTCAGTCATCTGTTGGCTGCTTGACTTGATCTGATCTTTTTCTTCTTGTGTGACGGAGTCAAAATCTCCGATGGAAAGGTGGGGTGAGATGCCGTTCTCAATGAGAAACCAGGCCCCTCTGTCCACCCCGACGAGCACGTCATGTTCCTGTATATGACGGATTGCCCACTCTCCCAGATTACCGCCTGCAAATAGCAAAATGCGTTTTGATGTCATGCAAAAGCCATCCTTATCTCTTATCGTTGTAGGGGGTAGCAAAAGTAGTCTGACAAGCCAAACGATAGCCCATCGCAATTTTGCTTCCCAGTTTAGTCCGTTCCTGTTCAGTAGGAGAGCCCAGCAGGCTGATGCCGGAAATGACTTGTACGGTACATTTGCCGCAATGTCCCTGTTTGCATTTGTAAGCGAGCGCTTCCTTTTGTTGAAGAGCCGCATCGAGTAGCGTTGCGCCCGGTACGAAAGGTATCGAATGCTCCTGATTGCGCTGTTTGAGGCGTACCATCCGTGGGTTCGCGTTTGTTTTCGCGACGGCAGCCGTTTTGTCATGGTGCGATGGCAGCTCAGAAGCAACGGTTCTAGACTTTCCAGGGATGAGCGAGCCTACAGTAAGTCCTTTGCGCATAGGCACCTCCCAAAAACGAATTTTTACCATCTTATCATGCCAAAGGGTGAAGGGACAGTCAGGGCAGCACATACATAAATGATTGAATTTTATGATTTTATCGATTAAAATTATTTTACCAAAATCGATGGAAGGTGATACCTTGATTACCATTAAGCGGATGAGCGATTGTACGATTGCTGAAATCACCAAAGCCTGGAACCGAGGCTTCGAAGGTTATTTTTTCCCTGTCTCGATGACAGAAGAGAACATTGTGCAGCGTTTGGGGGCAGAGGGCTATACGATTTCTCTGTCTGTCGTGGCGTACGATGGTGATGAGCCGATTGGACTGGTAGCAAGCGGCCTGCGCACGATCAACGGTCGTAAAATAGCCTGGAACGGCGGTACAGGTGTGGCAACCGAATATCGGCGTCAGGGTGTGGGACGTCAGCTCATGCAAGCAACATTGGAGCTTTATCAGGAAGCAGGTGTTGAAGACGCCACCTTGGAGGCGATCAGCAAAAATGAAAAAGCAATCGCCCTGTATCAACAACTCGGCTACGATGTAATCGATCAATTGCTCTTTTGGCAGCATACAGGTGCTTTGCCAGCAGACGCTTTTAGGGTCAAGCATGCAGAATCCTATCGCGTGCGGACGGGCATCGCTCAGGAGGCAGCGCAGCTCTCTTTCTACCAAGCGGATGCGCCTTGGCAAAACCAGTGGATGAGCCTGCGTGATGCGGAGGTCATTTTGATCGATGACCATGAGGGTCAGACAGTGGGATATGCCATGTACAAACGCATGCTGAACGAAGAAGGTAAGGTAACCGTGATCGCTTTGCGGCAATGCGTGGCCATGCCTGATCACCCGGATGCAGAGAACATCCTTCGCCTGGCGCTGAACCAGCTATATGCTCCCCATGAGCTGGATTGCCGCCGTACAACCTTCAACCTGCCATCTAAGGAGCAGCTGCTCCTGGGTGTCTTGGAGAGTGCAGGCTTTGGTCCATCCGAAACTGAGCAGGTATACATGGTCAAAAAGCTTGAACAAGGTGCAGAAGTGAAGGGTTGAGAACGAGCGTTTACTTCTGGCAACGCGTGCAGGCAAAAACTTTACGGGAGGAGAGCATGCTTTTCGCGATGGTGTTGCCGCATCGCGGGCAGGGCTCTCCTTCTCTGTCGTATACGCGGCAGCGCTCGTTGTAGCCGCCGGTCAGCGCATCATGGCGATACAGCGGAGGTTCCATGTACCCGCCAAACTGCATCGCTTCCTGCAGAACAGCTTGGATGGCGTGGTACAGTCGTATTCTTTCGTCGGAAGTAAGAGCAGGAATTTGCCTCGTGGGCAATACACCGGCATGAAAACAGATTTCGTCTGCATAGCAGTTGCCGATCCCGGCTACCCAGTGCTGGTCCACGAGAGCCGTTTTAAGCAGGCTTCTTTTATTGTCCAAAAGCTGTGTGAACTGGGAGAAGGTAAAAGCCGGTGCGAGCGGTTCAGGCCCCAGGTCAGCCAATCGTTCAGTCACTTGTTCCGGCGTCAATAGATGCAAGTAGCCGAGACGCAATCCGTGGAAGTAGAGAATGTGAGAAGCGAAGGAAAGCGTCACCTGTGCGCTGCGATCGAGCTTGTCCTCTGTGGTTCCCCAATAAAGAAAACCGCCAAGCATGAGATGAAGCAGCAGGACATGGCCGGACACCCATTCAAACAGCAGATGCTTTCCCCGTGATCCTTTCCTCCAGCAATTTGCGATATGTTTCCATTTCAGGCAGTTCTGGCATGTGTCATCCTCCCGCAGGTTTTTATGGGTAGGCTCTCCATCCATGTAGCGAGCCATGCCATCTTTGCGTCTTTTTACATAGGATTACCAACCCCACAAGCAAATCGGGTAATATAGTATAAGGGTATGACCCAAGGAATTTGTACGGACGGGAGAAAATGGCATGCAAAAAGTTGATTTGATCGCTACGGCGACGTTTGGATTGGAATCGGTAGTTGCCGAGGAAGTAAAAGCACTGGGATACAGCCAGGTAGAAGTGGAAAATGGGAAAGTTTGCTTCTCTGCTGATATTTCTGCCATCGCCCGCACCAATTTGTGGTTACGAACCGCGGATCGCGTGCGTCTAAAGATAGGGGAGTTCAAAGCGACCACGTTTGACGAGCTTTTTGAGAAGACAAAGGCGCTGCCTTGGGCGGATTGGATTACGGAAGACGCGACTTTTCCGGTAGAAGGCAAGTCTGTAAAATCGACGCTGTACAGTGTGCCGGATTGTCAGGCCATCGTGAAAAAAGCTGTCGTAGAAAGCTTGAAGCGGACCTACAAGACAGAGTGGTTCGAAGAGAAGGGACCGATGTACAAGATCGAGGTCGCTTTGCACAAGGATATCGCAACCCTGACTATCGATACCTCTGGTCCTGGCTTGCACAAGCGCGGTTATCGCGGCTTGATTGGGACCGCTCCCCTGAAGGAGACGATGGCTGCGGCGATGATCCTTTTGTCGCGCTGGAAGCCGGATCGCGTGTTCATGGACCCGTTCTGCGGTTCCGGGACGATTCCGATCGAAGCGGCATTGATCGGCCAAAACATTGCGCCGGGGATGAACCGTGAATTTGTATCCGAGAGCTGGCCGGTCATTCCCAAGACCGTGTGGCGTGAAGCACGCGCAGAGACGCATGATTTGGCCCGCTATGATCAAAAGCTGGAGATTATCGGAACAGACGTGGATGATGAGATTCTGAAGATCGCGCGCCGCAACGCAGAAGAAGCAGGTGTAGACGATCAGATTCACTTTCAACGCATGGACGTCCGGGATATTCGCTCCAAGCGTAAATACGGCTATCTGATCTGCAATCCGCCATATGGGGAACGTTTGGGCGAATGGAAGCAGGTAAGCAGGCTGTACGGCGAAATGGGTAAGACCTTTGCTGAGCTGGATACCTGGTCCTTCTACATCATTACGTCGGACGAGCAGTTCGAAGAGCACTTTGGACGTCAGGCCAGCAAAAAAAGAAAGCTGTACAACGGGAATATCAAAGTAGACTACTATCAGTTTTTTGGACCAAGACCCCCTCGTCCATCTGTGGTTGCCCCAACCGAATAAGCGAGAGAAGGGTTTGTGGGAGGAGAGAGTAAAGTGAGGAAAAGGCATCATGCGTATTCAAGCCGATTCGTGGCAGCCTGTCTGGCACTGGTGATGCTGTTGACGGTAGCGGCACCTATTTCGGCGGAGGGTACGGCAGAACAAACGGGACAAGAGGAAGTACAGACGGAAGAGGTAGAGGCACAAGCTGTTGCGAGTGAACAGCCTATCGTCTTCAAGGATGTGGAGAACAGCTACGCCAAGGAAGCGATCAACCGGTTGGCCTCTCTTTCTTTGATCAGCGGTGTGGGGGAGGATCAGTTTTACCCGCAAAATCCGATCTCTCGCCAGGATGTAGCGGTTCTCTTGAGCAAAGTCATCGGGATGCAACCGAAAAGTACAGACGAAGCGTTGTACGAGGACGTGCCGTTGGACAGTCCGTACGCTCCGTACGTGTACACATTGACAGAGCTTGAAGTGCTGAAAGGCAGACCGGACAACCAGCTCGGCGGAGCAGATCCGCTTACTCGTCAGGAGTTAGCCGTGATTTTGACACGTCTGATGAAAGCGGGTTCGATCAAGCCAGCACCAGCCTCCAGTACCGTGACCTATGAGGATGCTGAGGAGATCGCGGATTACGCAAAAGACGCGATCGTCACAGTGACCAACCAGCGTTGGATGACTGGGGCAAGTAGCTCGTTTCGTCCCCTCGGAATCGTTACACGTGCAGAAGCAGCCGTAATTGCAGAGCGTGTATTGGATGCAAGGTATCAACAGGCAGAAAACGCGAAGTTTGCATTGAATACAGACCGCCTAAACGTCATGGCGGGAAGCAGCGAGCGTTTGGTTGTGAAAAGTCAGGACGGAGAAAAGCTTCCGTTCACCCCTGTTTTTGCGTTTGACAGACCGGAGCTCGGTGCGATCATGCCGGATGGCACCTTCGTAGCGGGGCCGACTGTCGGGACAGGCAATGTGACGGTCACGCTCGGCTTTCATACGGTGACGATTCCGGTACAGATCACGCAAGCAGCCGTATCTGCTCCTGATGAGCCACAGGAAAAAGAAGAGCAGCAAAAGTCAGAAGCAGCAACTGAAGTCACCGGAACGCGGGAGTCGGAGGAAGAACAGGCTACGGAAGAGGCTGCACCGGCAGAGGAAGCAGGTTTGGTCAATATTGCGCCGGAAAGCTTCACATCGGTGAAAACCGTGGGTCCTGCCGACAACTATTTTAGTGAAGTAGAGAAGCAATATCCTGGACCAGTTGGCGGTTTGTCTGCTGTCTCCGAGGAATGGACAGGCTTCAACCGTCAGTACGGGCGCAAGGCCACCGTAGCATTGCCAGAGGGCAAGGCGGTCGAACGTGTCACCCTCACCTTCCAGCAACGCAAAACCTCAGGGATTACTTTGCCGCCATCGATGGAGGTTGAGGTATCCCAGGATGGCAAGTCATGGTCCTACGCGGGGAAAGCCCTCCACGACGTTCCAGCTTCCGAGGAAAAAATGGTGACGCGCACGCTCGCTGTGACGCTGCCCGAGCTGGAAGCGCGCTATGTACGGGTTACCTTTCCAGTGAAGGTATTCGTCTTTGCCCGCCAGCTGGAGGTATGGGCGAAGGATGCAGCGGCAGGGAGTGCGGATGGCGTAGTCTTGCTTCCACCGCTCAACCTGACACAGCCCATCGATAACGAACAGACCAGACGCCCCGTTGAAAATATGCTGCTTGCTTACACCGGCATGCATGATGATCTGGGAACCTGGACCCAGGAAGACTTCCTGCCAATGGTCGGTTATTTGACGCAGGATGGCTATATGCGCGACCAGATGTTTGACACTGTGCTGCTGTTGCCGTACCAAACCATGCCAGCCACTCGAAACAGCTGGAATAGTTATCTCAACGATCTGTTCCGCATGGGCAGACAGCTGGATGCCTTGAACAGTGCCATGCGCGAATACAATCGTTTGCGAGGAACCTTGTACAGCACACCTACGAAGGAAAATGTGGTTTTGGCGATTCCGTATCCCAATGCTAACCAGAAGGATTTTGGTGTACTGCCAGGGGAAACGAAGTCGCTCTCCTTCAACCCTGCCGGAATCGGTGAGCAGATGGCTTTTGAAAACCGCAAAAAGGCCGTTGAATGGTATTTCGATGAGCTGCAGAAGCGCTGGAACAAAGCGGGCTACAGCTATCTGCATCTCGATGGCATCTACTGGTTCCACGAGCTGATTGAAGATAGTGCCCCAAAAGAACGGGAGCTGATTCGCAGCACCGCGAGCATGGTTCATGATGAAGCCCTTCGCTTCTATTGGATTCCGTACTTTGGGGCGCCAGGTGTGGAAGAGTGGAAAAGTCTCTATTTCGACCGCGCTTTCCTGCAGCCCAACTACTACAGCGACAAGCCTGTCACCATCGAACGGATCGAGGGTGTGCTGGACGCTGTGCAGAAGTACGGGATGGATATCGAGATCGAAGGCGACCACAAAATGTACAACGATCCGAAGTTCTACCAGCTCTACTACAACCAGTTGACCGCTACCCACAAAGCGGGAATGGACAAAAATAATGTACACGCTTATTATTACGGCTCCAAAACGCTGCTCAACGCTGTCCGCAGCAAGGACGAAGCGATCCGTGCCATCTATGATGACACCTACAAGTGGATGCGTGGACGCTATGACCGGGTAGAATTTATGGATGATAACGTGATGCCGTAGTAAGATAATAGGAAAGAGCCTGATTCTCCGTGTGGGGAACAGGCTCTTTTTGGTGACGATAGAAATCCCCTCTCGTGAGAGGTCGCACAGCTACATAGGATACTTTCCTTTTCTATCGAGCAATCCTTTGAAGTGGCCCTTGTATATCCAGAGCAAATACGCCTCCAACCAAGAGACAACGATCGCCAAGGGCAATAAGGAAGGGTCATCAAAGATGTGAAAAAGCAGAATGTTTACGACAATGGGTGCAAAAATCGCCAGGATCGGGGCTGGTAGGAAAAATGGGATCAAAACCAAGAATCACGACCCAACCGTTAAATCCCGCACCGATGAAAATCAATGAAAGTAAGATACGAGGCAAGTGAATCCTTAGGAAGTACATCAAAACACCTCCAATAGCTTTTCTTGCTCGATAGAAACATATACGGGATTATTCCCAAACGTCAAGAAAAATGGAGGGTGATGATGTCTATACCTGCCTTAATCCTTCCGAATAACCAGATAAACAATCAGTCCAATAATCGGGAAAAACAGTAATGCAACCAGGACAATCAAAGAAAATTCCTTGCTGTTGCCCCGTTTCCGGGAATCGCGATAGGCCCAGATACTGATGAATATGTTGACGACGTTAACAAGCAAAAAGAGCAGGATCGGGAAAAAAGCGAAAAATACGCCACCACCACCCATTTCCATCATGTGGATCACCTTCGATTCTCTATTATGATTGCGAATGCTCCATTGGTTCGACCATGAACCAGGAGATATACGAACAGCGTGTGCAAACCAGAATCGTCGCTACTTTATTTGCCCAATCCAGCCCCATGAAAGTAGCTCCTCTCGAATTTAACTGCCGTTTATCCTTGTCAAAGGTATCATTTTGGCAGCAAGGGCATGTAAGGGTGGTACCTCCCGCTTTGTAACGCATTGGCGCTCCCTCCTTAAACTGGTTATCTATTCCTACGAATAAAAGTCAGATAAGTTCCAGCGGCAGGAGAGATTAGCTCTCCTGATTGGCAGGAATCAAGCGGAACATGTACATATACACACAAGCACTCAAGAGCGAGACGCCGAGGATAATCCCAAACACACCAACTGGCGGCATCCAAGCAGAGAATCCAATCGTCAGGGGAGCGATAAATCGTCCGATGGAAAACTGCAGGGAGGAAGCACCCATGTACTGACCGCGTGCATCTTCCGGCGCGTATTTGCTGACGAAGCTCTGCGCAACAGGTGTGCGGATCAGCTCACCCAGCGTCAGAATCACCATACAGCCGAACAACAGCCAGATATTCGAAGTGAATGCCATCATGAACATGCCAAAGCCGTACAGGACAGAGGATGCGACAAGGCTGTTCCGGTCACTCCAATGCTGGAACCAGTTCGTGACAGGGAGTGTAAACAGAACCACAAGCAAGCCATTGAGCCCCATCAGCCAGCCAAACGCGCTGGTACCGCCAACCTGGAAGGACCAGTCACCCCAAGACAAAAGAGGCTGCTGCATCACATTTTCTTTTACATACAAGGCCATATACAGGTCGAGCTGCATAAAGGCAATCGCAACGAAAACACCAGCCAACGTATAAAGAGCAAAGACCTTGTCTCGGAAAATGACGACGTAGCTCCGGAATTGCTCTTTGATCGAGAAGCCTTCCTTTGCTTTTTCTTCCCGTGTGTGGGCAGGCAAGGTTTCCTTGATCAGGAATAAGACCGTAATCGCAAATAAAAACTCAATGATCATACAGGCGATCAGCAATTCTGTACGGTAATGAACAAAGAAGAACGAGCCCAGTACGGGTCCAGCGACTACACCGATGTTCATCGCGGTATAAAAGGTTGCGAACACGACGCGACGGTCTTCCTCGGTCGTCAAATCAGCGACCATCGCAGAGCTTGCAGGCCAATAGAGAGAGCCCGCCACACCGATTCCGATAAACGCCAGGTAGTCTATCCACGGCGACCATGAAAAGGCAAACAAGGCAAACATGCTGGAAGATACGAATAGCGAGATCAGCATGGTCGGTTTTCGTCCGATCCGGTCAGCCAGATACCCGGCGAAAAGGTTGGAGAATATGCCTAGCAGGGGAGGGATCATCAGCAGGATTCCTGCGACATCCTTCCCGAATGAATCACTGAACAACAAAGCCATAAACGGAAAGTACATCCAAAAAAACGTATGTGTAATCAGTTCACCGAACAGTCGCACCTTTAAATTTAAATCCCACGAACGCCATTGCATGACACGAATTCCTCCATTCCATCCTGTTTCAATGTCTGCAGGTAGCCTGAAACCGAAAAGCTCATTCGGGCTAACGTCGATGTAAGAGGTGCTGACCTTTTCATCAAAAAAAGCGCAAACGGGAGAGGCTGAAGCTCTCATCGCTTGCGCTTTTCGACGATATCAGATTTTTGTGGGTCACAAAGACAACCATAGAAAGGCGACAAAGAGCTGCTTTTATACACGGTATAAAAACGAGCTACTTCACCCTTGGCGTCTCCCACAACATATCGGGAAAAAGACAGAAGCGGTTCAGGCATCCTGCAGTAGTCTAGCTATAGGGTATAAGGGTATTCATTCAGAGGCAGTGCCTCTGGGAAGAGACCCTACCTAAGCCATATAAACTGCAGAGATAACCATAGTTACAGCTCCTGTCTTTTTTAAAATTTAATTTCACAGTCAACTCTTGTTGATTAGAATACTCCACAAATAGCAATTTATGCAAGTAAAATTTCAATCTTTTTCGAAAGCAAAGAATGATGAAACGATTTTACAATTGAAAAGTCAGGAACACTTCAGTAAAATATTTTTTAATAATACTATGGAACGTGGGGGAGATCATATGCAGGATCCACGCATTGCCAAACTGGCTGAGAATCTATTAAGCCACTCTGTTCGTTTGCAGGAAAAAGAAAGCTTGTTGATCGAAGTGCGCGGGGAAGGGCATGCGCTTGCAAAAGAACTGGTGAAACAGGCTTACGCCAAAGGAGCCTTTCCATTTGTCCGAATTATCGATCCAACCATCCAGAGAGAGCTGATGATGGGTGCGAGTGGCGAGCGTGCTGAAGTTCTTGCCAAATGGGAAGAGCCTATGTTCAAGGACGTTCATACGTATATCGCGATCAATGGCCCGGCTAATGACAGCGAAATGTCCGATGTTCCGGTAGAGCGCAGACGTGCCCATCAAAAGGTGATGCAGGAGCTGAATGACTACCTGATCAACAACTGTCGCTGGACGCTGCTCAATTACCCGACCGCCGCAATGGCACAGAGCGCCAACATGTCTTCAGCGGCGTTTGAAGACTTTTATTTTGATGTATGCTCCGTGGATTACAAGAAAATGCATGAAGCCTTTTTACCTCTGAAAGCGCTGATGGATCGGACAGACAAGGTGCGACTGGTCGGAGTGGGAACGGATCTGGCTTTCTCCATCAAGGATATTCCCAACGTGATCTGCTCCGGACTTCGCAATATTCCGGATGGCGAGATCTTCACAGCCCCGGTACGTGATTCGGTGAACGGGACGATTACATTTAACACAGCGACCAGCTATATGGGCACCAAGTTTGAAAATGTGCGGCTTACTTTCGCAGAGGGCAAAATCGTGGAAGCGACTGCCAACAACACCGAGAAGCTGAATCAAATTCTCGACAGCGACGAAGGAGCGCGCTATATCGGTGAGTTTGCGATTGGTGTGCACCCGTATATCTTGCATCCGATGAATGACACCCTGTTCGATGAGAAGATCGCAGGCAGCTTCCATTTTACACCTGGGCGCGCCTATGACAATGCAGACAACGGAAACCGGAGCCAGATTCACTGGGATATAGTCAATATCCAGCGTCCTGAGTACGGCGGCGGAGAGATCTGGTTTGACGACGTGTTGATTCGCAAGGACGGTCTGTTTGTCCTGCCGGAGCTGGAAGGACTCAATCCTGACAAGCTGAAGGGATAAGGGAATCAAAATACTGTAAAGAACAGCCATCATGCTTAGCATGGTGGTTTTTTTCCTTTTCCCAAAGCCAAATGGCCAACTTCTTTGTTTATTCAGGTACCGCTTCACGTGCTCAAGTAGCGTATGGCAAGAACAGATCCTGACGAAGATCAGGGTTTTTTTATACTATCGGAAAGTTTAAGTGCGCTAAAGCGCTAAAAAGATTAGCGGAAGATAGTATAAGTGCA
>NZ_JAFLPN010000057.1:0-16764 GCF_029870785.1 Brevibacillus sp. AY1 | reverse complement strand
GGTGGATTGATTTTTGCCATGGTGGTCAATTTTTTGATGAGCACGGTGGTCAACATTTTGATTGACATTCACATGAGTATCCTTTCTTCAGCTTGAGTCAAGGTAGAATGATCTTTTATAAAACAAACATACCATTTTGCTTTTAGACGATAGGCAATTCGAAAACCTCTTCGAACTAATAATTCACTGTCATGTCGCAAATTCACACAAACAAAAATCACTTCTTCTTTTCTCCAAGGGCCTCTTAAAGAGTGATTGCGCTCCAGCGATTCCAATCTTTCATCGACATCATCCGCTACTTCTCTTAAAGCAAGTTCTCTTAAAGCAATTAAATTTTCTGTTTTAAAAAAATGATGAAGGGACTGCTCGACTTTGTCCATAGCATAGATGTCCCCTTCTCTCAAACGTTGTCTTAACGATTCTGGAGAGATATCAATTAGTTCGATTTCAACGGCTGCACTTAAAATATGATCAGGTACCGTTTCTCGTACATGGACACCTGTTATTTGAAATACCAGATCGTTTAGACTTTCTATATGTTGAATGTTCATTGTTGAGATTACAGAAATTCCTGCTTGAAGTATTTCTTCGATATCTTGATATCTCTTTGAGTGCTTACTTCCAGGAATATTTGTATGAGCAAGTTCATCCACTAATACAACTTCAGGATTCCGTTCAATAATTCTCTCAATATCCATTTCTTTTAAAATGGTGTTTTTATAAAATATTTTCTTGAGAGGAATGATTTCAAGAGAACCGAGCTGTTCCATTGTTCCTTTTCGTCCATGTGTTTCGACTAAACCTATTACAACATCTATACCGTTCCTTTTTAATTGGTTCGCTTCTCGTAACATTGTGTACGTTTTTCCTACCCCTGGAGCTGCCCCAATATAGATTTTCAATGTACCGGATTTAATTTGATGAATTTTTGCATCCAATTCTTTTTTTGTAAGCCTATGATAGGGATTTGTTTGATTCGGTAGTGCCTTTTTTGCAGGTAGTACTCTTTCCCCGCTTTTTTCAAAACGATCTGCCACGATAAAAATATCAATATTGTGGGCTTTTCTTAGAATTCGATTAATAATAGATCCTGAAATGATTTCCTTAAGACGACTCCTTTTTGATTGACCCATGACAATTCGAGTAATGTTCTTTTTCATTGCATAATGAACCAATTCTTCAGCAACATCACCTGAATTTAGTGGTATTTCCTCAAATTCTCCTCCTATTTTTTCAACCAGTTTTTTTATGGACCTTTGAAAAGTTGCTTCATTTTTTGTTAGCAGTTTTCTATCGGAACGGAAACAAACTACCAATAAGTCACCACCTAATCGCTTCGCTATTTGTTGCCCCCTTCTAATCAGAATGGAACCATTCAAATGATATTGAACGGAAACTAATATTTTTTCTGTTGCCCCAGAAGCTCCTACCATTCCCCGCTTTTCACGGTAATCATCCAATTCAACATTTACTTCATCTGCTACATATCGAAGTGCTAATTCTCTTAATATAGAAAGATTATTACGTTTATATAAAATGGATTCGAAGTCATTTTGTTTACAACCATTTTTCTCATCTTTATTATTTTGCAGTCGTTTTAAAATAACATTGGCAGGAACATCTAAAAGCCTAATTTCATCTGCAAAATCAAGTGTTTTTTCAGGCAAACAACGCTGTACTGGAATACGAGCTCCTAATTGTTCTTCGGCGATTTGTTTTACATTCTCTAATTCATATATGTTTAACGTAGTAATTACACTAATTTTGTGGTTCAGAAGCTCTAATACATCATCTAACCTTGTTTTGTTTTTCGACTCTGGTCGATTAAAGTGGGCGAGTTCATCTACCAAGACTACTTCAGGATTCCTTTTAATGATTGCGTTCAGGTCTAAATCAAATTGCCTCGTATCATCTTCCCATTGAATGGGTGGTATTCTTTCAAATTGATTGAATTGGTCAATTGTTTTTACATGGTTTAAAATCATTGTAAATCCTATCACCACATCAATAGAACGTTTCTTCAACTCTTGACCCTCAAGTAGTAGATGATACGTTTTCCCTGACCCACTCACCGACCCTAAAATAATTTTAAGATGCCCTCTATTTAATTTTTGTATGGATTGAAGAATATATTCTGGGGATTTTCTTTTAAAATGCTCAGCCAAAAAAAATTCCTCCTTAATTTAAAAATGGAAAGGAGAGAGAGCACTCCCCTCCTTTCATTTTTACAATTCATCCAGTGCAATGTTTAGGTTTAATACATTTACTCTAGGTTCACCAAAAATTCCAAATAGTCGACCTTCAGTATGCTCTTTTATTAAACTCAATAACACTTCTTCACTTACCCCTCGTTCATTCGCAATTCTTGGTATTTGAATTTCAGCAGCTAAAGGTGTGATGTGTGGATCAAGACCAGAACCAGAGTTTGTTAATAAATCAGCAGGAATATCTTCTTTATTCACATTCGGATTATTTTGTACGAACAACTCGATATCATTTTTTGTCCGTTCAATCAATGCTTCATTGGATGGAGCATAATTTCCAGAACCAGAACCACTAGCGTTATATTCTATTGAAGAAACACGTCCTGTAAAGTAACTTGGGTCTGTGAATTTTTGACCAATTAGTTCAGAACCCATTACGTTACCATCTTCATCGGTTATCATACTTCCATTCGCTTTATCTGGCATTAATACTTGGGAAATTCCAGTCATGATTAATGGATATGCCAAACCACAAATGAAGAGTAGAACAAGACTAATGCGTATATTTTTTAACATCTCATATCACCTTTTTCAATTAGTTACTTACACAAGATTCATGGACACTAACAACAAATCAATGAGCTTAATTCCAATAAACGGAACAATGACTCCACCTAATCCGTAGATGAGTAAGTTACGATTTAATAGTTTTGTAGCTTTCATCGGTGTATACTTGATTCCTTTCATTGCTAATGGAATCAGCAGTGGAATGATCAAAGCATTAAAGATTAATGCTGACAAAATCGCACTTTGCGGTGTTGCTAAATTCATTATGTTTAAAGCACTCATTTCTGGGATTGCAACCATAAACATTGCTGGAATAATTGCAAAATACTTTGCAATATCATTTGCAATACTAAATGTAGTCAGTGCCCCTCTAGTCATGAGTAATTGTTTACCAATACCAACAACTTCTATAATTTTTGTAGGGTCTGAATCTAAGTCCACCATGTTTGCAGCTTCTTTTGCTGCAACCGTACCACTATTCATTGCTAACCCTACATCCGCTTGGGCTAGTGCTGGTGCATCGTTCGTACCATCCCCTGTCATTGCAACTAATTTCCCTACTGCTTGTTCCCTTTTAATTAATGCAATCTTATCCTCTGGTTTTGCCTCTGCAATAAATTCATCGACACCTGCTTCACTTGCGATTGTTGCCGCAGTTAATGGGTTATCACCCGTACACATAATCGTTTTAATGCCCATTCTTCTAAGTTGCTCAAAGCGTTCTTTCATACCAGCTTTTACTGTATCTTTTAAATAGATTAAACCTAAAATTTGATTGCCCGATGCAACTGCTAGTGGTGTTCCACCTTCAGATGCAATCGTTCTTGACTTTTCCTCTATATCAGAAGGTATACTTCCTCCATATTGTTTTACATATTCCTTCACCGCGTCTACTGCACCTTTTCGTACTTTCAGTCCATCTTGAAAATCTGTTCCACTCATACGAGTTTGGGCATTAAACTCAATGCCGACCGATTCCTGAATATTCAGTTCCATTTCTTTCATTCCTAGCTTTTTAGCTAGTTCAATAACAGAACGACCTTCTGGCGTTTCATCATGCAAAGAGCTGAGTAATGCAGCTTTTGTTAAATCAATTGGTTTTACATTGTTAACTGCTATGAATTCATACGCCATTCGATTTCCGTAAGTGATAGTTCCTGTTTTATCCAAAATAATGGTGTTAATATCTCCCGCTGCTTCAACAGCTTTTCCTGATTTCGCGATAACGTTAAATTTTGTAACACGGTCCATCCCTGCAATTCCGATAGCTGATAGAAGTCCACCAATAGTAGTCGGAATCAAACAGACAAGCAAAGCAACTAAAGTGGCGATTGGAATAATCACACCAACATAACTAGAAATCGGTACTAACGTAATACAAACAATTAAGAAAATTAATGTTAAGCTAACTAATACCGTATTTAATGCAATCTCATTCGGCGTTTTTTGTCGTGTTGCACCTTCTACCAAACTAATCATACGATCTAAAAACGATTCACCAGGGTTAGCTGTTATTCGAATGGTAAGACTATCACTAACCACTCTCGTTCCTCCTGTTACTGAATTGAAATCTCCACCAGACTCCTTAATTACTGGTGCGGATTCTCCAGTAATCGCTGATTCATCCACAGAAGCAAGACCCGCGATAATTTCACCATCGCCTGCAATGAATTCACCCGCTTCCACAACAATAATGTCACCTTTTTTTAAGTCCGTTGAACTAACATGGCTAAAGCTTCCGTCATTTAATAACACTCTTGCTATTAAATCTTGTTTTGTTTTCTTTAAGCTTTCTGCTTGCGCCTTTCCTCTACCTTCAGCTAAAGCCTCCGCAAAGTTGGCAAACAAAATGGTGAAAAGCAATATAACACTTACAATTCCGTTGTAAAAAGGATTTGATTCAGCTCCAAAGATGGATGGAAAGAAAGTTAGAATGAGTGTTACCAATAATCCAACTTCCACAACAAACATCACTGGATTCTTTACCATTGCACGAGGATTTAGCTTTTTAACCGAGTCAACAATAGCTCGTTTTACCAGGCCATTCGTTAGAGAAGATTTCCGTTCGGAATTCATAGGTATACTCGAATTTTTATGCATTGTATTCATCGTAATACTCCTTTGATCTTCTATTTTCAACTAATTTCATAGTGTTAGAGCTTCCGCAATTGGTCCTAATGCTAAAACTGGGAAGAATGTTAATGCCCCAACTATTATTACAGTAGCCACTAAGAAAACTAAAAATGTACTATTATCCGTTTTAATGGTTCCAATCGTTTCAGGTACTGGCTTTTTCACAATTAAAGACGCAGCAACTGCAAGCAACGCAATCATTGAAAAATAACGACCGAATAACATGACTAAACCCGTTGCTATATTCCAGAAAGGAGTGTTATCCCCTAATCCTTCAAATCCTGAGCCATTGTTGGCGGCAGATGAAGTAAATTCATAGACTACCTGAGATATTCCGTGGAAACCAGGATTTGAAATAGCAGACGAACCCATTTCTGTTGCTAACGCAATGGCTGATGGGACTAAGATGATTAACGGATGTATTAATATGGTAATAGCAATTAATTTCATCTCTTTGGCTTCAATTTTCCGACCTAAAAATTCCGGTGTACGTCCAACCATTAACCCTGCAATAAAGACTGCTAATATTGCATACATGATGATATTGACGAACCCTACGCCTTCTCCACCAAAGATATTATTGAACATCATTAACACTAATGGCACAAATCCACCAAGAGGCGTTAAAGTATCATGCATGTTATTAACTGATCCTGTCGTTGCAGCAGTTGTAACAGTTGTGAATAGTGCACTTTGAGCAATTCCAAATCTTACTTCTTTCCCTTCCATGCTTCCTTCTTCTTGGGTGAGACCAATTTCAGATAATGCTGGGTTTCCATTTGATTCATTCACGTAAATCGTCGTAAGCAACGCTAAGAATATAACCCCCATCGTACCTGTCAGAATCCAACCTAGCTTTCGTTTTTTTGCAATATAAGCAAAAGCGAATACGATTGAAGTTGGGATAAACAGCATTGAAAGTATGTGTAAAATATTTGAAAACGGTGTTGGGTTTTCAAATGGATGAGCTGCGTTCACACCAAAGAATCCACCACCATTTGTACCTAAATGCTTAATCGATTCTAATGATGCAACTGGCCCACGAGCTATTTGTTGTTCTTCTCCTTCAAGTGTTGTAGCAGTTACTGTTCCATCTAGTGTTTGTGGAACTCCTTGACCAACTAATAAAAGTCCTACAACAAGTGATGCTGGGATGAGAATACGAGTCAGAGAACGAACTAAATCCACATAAAAGTTTCCCAAGCTCATTTGTCCAGTAACCCCTCGGATGAACGCCATACAAAAGGCAAGACCTGTTGCTGGTGTTGTCATCATTAAGTAGGTAATCACAGTCATTTGAGAAAAGTATGATAACCCAGTTTCACCACTATAATGTTGTAAGTTTGTATTTGTTAAGAAGCTTGCAACCGTATTAAAGGATAACAATTCTTCCATAGCACCTATATTATTTGGGTTGAACGGTAGGAAACCTTGTAACCTTACAATCAAGTAACATATGGCAAACATAACTAAGTTACTAATCAATAAAGCTTTTGCATACTGCTTCCAATTCATATTGATTGGATTGATGCCAGATAATTTATAGATGATTTTTTCTACCTGACCGAATACACGATCAAGCTTCGTTTCTTCTAGTGAAAAACTTAGCGCGATGTATTTACCCATTGGTATGGCAATAATTAGTGCAAGAATCAAAACCAATGCTATTTGTAAAAAATCCATTTCTTTTCCTCCATGTAAAATGAAATTTAATATCTTTCAGGATGAATAAGTGCATCAGTTAAATAAATAGCAATTCCAATCGAAAGGATTAGTAAAATGATCATTACTCTTCTCCTTTCTCTTCAATTACTTCGTTACAAAATTTAGCAAATCCAAAAAACAATCCAAATGATAAAATAATTAAGCCAATAGATATTAAATCCATATAAATCTCCCTTTCTTAAATGACATATTAGTAGTGTGGTTATTCTAAATCTGATTCTTGAAAATCACCTCCTTAAATTTAAACAACACGGTGCAACCAACGGTAAGAATCCTCACCAGGTTTAGTAATCATGACAATTTTTGCTCCTAGTATTTTATAAATTGGAATATATCTGCTGTTATGAGTGACAACAATAATCATTCTGGTTCTTATTTCAGAAAAGAATAAGGTTAATTCAAACCCTTCATTTAAAGAATCTGCGATGATATAAACTTCCTCATATTGCATGAATTGATCAATCAAATCTGCTAAGTTTACAATGTTTGTTTTTCTGTTTTGTATTTGTGTTAAAAAAGATTGGTTAAATGACTTAACTACCATTGAATCCTCATGCTCGATCAGTGAAACGATTGGCGTGTATAAGCTTTCACTACATACAATTAACTTTTTCTCCATTTTTATTTCCTCCTTAATAGATAGAACTGGCTCGCCGATAAAGATTGCTATTTCCTTGAATGCAAGTAAAACAAAAAAGACCAATGATTACTCTTTCTCCGTCATGTAACCGTACAAAAAACATCCAAATCACAATAGTGAAAATAAATTCACATATTTTGATGAATGAATGATTTGCAACAGCAAAACATTTGAATGGAGAAAAAGTATTCATTGGTCTACTTAGCGCCTAGCAAGCCTTAAAGCCCTCTCTGCGTTCTGTCTTCCACGAAACTTTTTCAATTATAGGCATAATAAAAAAGACCTACGTATCAATCAAGCTGCTTTTTTGCATGAACCCATACAAAAATAGCCCCTTGAAATAAGGTGGTCTTTGTGACCTCCTTCGCTTTAGCCGACGAAGTTAGCTGACGGGTAGGATGGCGAAAGAGTTTCTCATCCCTTCTACAATTGTAGAATTAACCCCAAAAGATTGGTTCCTCCGTTCCTGAGTTCTCAGGATTAAGCCGATATACAATTGGTTTATGTTTGAAATCTTAATTTAAACTTCAAATATTGTAAATAGTAATTAAGAACTATTTATAATAATTAAAATTTTATATTTCTCATTTTAAGTAGTTTATTTAACATTATTTCTCTTAAATACATAGTGCATAGAAATTTTTGATCAAACAGATACCCTTTACAACGATTTTTTCTAGTAGTATGATATATTCGATTTTAACCTCAAGCGCTTAATTCGATTTTGAAGCGGGGGAACCACTTTAACTATTGTACTTGGGGTGAATCCTTTTACAAGGTAGGGTGACTCTAACCACCCAAATCCGACAGCTAACCCCGTAAGCGTTGTTGGAGAGAGTAGGTGAATTTATTTTTCTAGTTATTATTTAAAACTTTATTAATTCATAGAAAATACCGCTGAATTCATATTTGAAGCGGGGGAACCACTTTAACTATTATACTTGGGGTGAATCCTTTCACAAGGTAGGGTGACTCTAATCATCCGAATCCGACAGCTAACCCCGTAAGCGTTGTTGGAGAAAGGCCATTTTCCATGTTTTTTGTAGAAAAATACTTGTTTAAAATGACCACTTTAACAGCTTCTTTTTGATGAATTTAGGCCCTATTAAAGGTAACTTTGGATTTAATATTGAGCATTTAAATCTTACATCTACAATGGAGGCTTTATGTTTAATTTAAAAAAGAATCTAGAAGCTGATATTAATTCAGCATTTATAAAGTTTCAACGTGATTTAATCGGAAAAGGACCTCAAGAAGCTAAAACATATATTATTAATGACATGTTAATCACGCGTTTTAAAGGAGTTCTTACAGTCGAAGAAAAACACCTTATCCGCAATAAAACTGGTAGAAAACTTGTTAAACAAATGAGAACATTACTTCGTGAGCTTTATAGTGAGGAACATGAAAAAATTGTTGAAGAATATACTGGATGTAAGGTTCTTTCCTCCCACTCTGATATAAGTACCAAAACTGGAGAAAGAATCGAGGTTTTTATTTTGGATAAAGATTTAGAACAAACTCTATTGAAAAAATTAGAAAAGTTATAAGTCTTAACTAATTTAGTACTGAAAAATTCAACAAGAACATACTAACATTAGTAGTACAGATCAAAGCTGTGGTTTGTGCTACTATTTTTTTATATAAAAGTGAAGGAAGGTCAAACAGCCTTAGGGGTAAAATAAGAGTGCGAATTAAAACACGACCAACTTCACACCTTTCAATAAAGTGAAAAAAGTAAGGTCTAATCCTTACTTTTTTCTTTAAATGCTAATTGATTTGTATTCTCCTTGATTCTATCTATGAGAGCCAAATCATAAATATATTCTGGTAACATGGCTGATAAATACTTTAAGGTTAAACCTATAGTTGTAAATACTTTTAGATGCATTACCTGCTGTGTGTTAGGAGCTAAATCTTTTTCAATTAGCACATAGTATAAAGAATCAGATGGGTTGTTTCCCATCCAACTGTAAATCTGTTCCTTAGCAATTACTATATTATAATCACCAAAGAAGGAATAAACCAGATTATCTTCCAGAAGTACTCGTCCTGTATAATTGTCCATAAATATCATCCTTTCTGTAGTAAATTATTGTTTCTACTTACATCTTAAATTTGGAATTATGAATTCCTTGTTTTTCAAGCAAAATAATTTTATCCCTTTGAAATTAACTTTTGAATAGCATTGTATGTTTCGTTAATGACTTTTTGTTTAATAAAGTATTCAGGAATAATTGAGAAGAGAAATTTCATTAGTGCAGAAGAAGATCCAAAATTTCTCGCTAAAATTTCCCTTTGCTCACCTTTTATAAATTCATTATGAATAATAACTACATAGTTATTTTTTTGCTTCTTTGCTGTCTCACTTTAACTTCAGAGACAAATATTGATCACTTTTCGCTAAAACCATATTATCATCTAAATGAATGATAACTGTTTCCTTTCCTTTGTCCATTTTCCCTTCCTCATTCGTTTATAATAATTTTAAAATAATAAATAAAAAATCACTGTTAAATTGCCATTAATATATAAAATGTAAGAAGGATAATAAAAAATAAGGGATTTTTATTCATTTATATAAAGTGTAAGTGTTGTTATATTTCGATTCTTTTCACAATAATTGTTAAGTTCTAACTTTATTTGTTACGCTAATTATTCACAGTATGGGTATTATAATGATAAGATATAGATATCTTTAATCTTTAAGGGGGTGTAAAATGATGGCAAAAGGAAGTTATTTAAAAAAACTCTTTCAAAGTTTTAATGAGGGGAATACTGAAGAATTTAAGGCAATTGCAAATAATATTATAGATGATGAGCGTAAAAAAAATCATTATCAACTTGCAGATGACTTGCAAAGGATAATTAATTCAACCTCGTTAAAACAATTAAGAAAGGCTGAATCTAACTTTAATAATAATTTGCTTCATCTCCTTCCGAAAGATAAAGACTCAAACTTTAACCTTGTTGATGTAAAGACATCAAAAATACTATTAGATGATTTAATTTTAGATGACTTTGTTAGCACATTATTAAAAGACTTCATTCGTGAATACGAAGGCGCTGAAATTCTTGAATCTTATGGCTTGAAGCCACGAAATAGATATTTATTTTGTGGACCACCGGGGTGTGGTAAGACTGTAACTGCTGAGGCAATTGCTGGAGAATTAAATATTCCAATCTTATATACAAGGTTTGATAGCATTGTTTCCTCTTACTTAGGAGAAACAGCATCAAATTTAAGGAAGATTTTTGATTTTATCGAAAAAGGGACATGGATTTTATTTTTTGATGAATTTGATGCCATCTCAAAACAAAGAGATAGTGTCGATGAACATGGTGAATTAAAAAGGGTTGTAAATACCTTCTTGCAACTTTTGGATAATTATAATGGTGATAGCATTATAATCGCTGCTACTAATCATCAAAATTTACTGGATCAAGCCGTATGGAGAAGGTTTGATGAAGTTATTATGTTTGATAAACCTACAGAAAGTCATATTACAGAATTATTAAGGAAGAACTTAAAACGTTACCCTTGTTTAGAAATTAGCTTTGTAGAACTTTCTAAGGAATTAGTTGGCTATGCACATGCTGATATAGAGAGAATAATATTAAATACAATCAGAACAGCAATAATTGAAAATGACTCCTATATTGATGATAATAAAATTAGGAAACAAATAGATATTTATAGAGAACGATCAAAAATTTATAATAAAGTTAATGATTAAATATAATAAAAACCGAATTTACACAAGTTTTCGATTTTCCTTGTGTATAGTCGGTTTTTTATTATATCAATTATACTTATTTATTGAATATTGTTCATTCAACTTTTCAACGATGTAATCTAACCTGAAACTTTTGTTTAACTTCTTTGTCTAACACGTGTACGATTCCTTGCTTCTAGTACTCCTCTAACTTCTTCGTAAAGTACTGCTTCTTCATTATCATGCTCAATTGATATTACAACAGCATATGGCTGATGTTTAGGGCCAGAATACCACCTTTCTTGACACTTTACTGCTAAATAATACTTATCTCCATATACATGCTGTGAAGTGGCATTTGAGGATATTCTGTGACTTGATTTTAGTATTGTTCCTCTAGAAATTTCCTGCATGGACGGAGTTAATTTACATTTATGTTTTTTTAAGTGCTTTGGCAATGTGTCCTTTTCGAATTCATCATCGTCTGGTTTACAAGTATATTTTGTTACTTCTTCTAAGGACAGACCTCTAAATAGCTCGTAAGTCATCTTTACACCAGTATAATCTATTCTGCTATCTCTGCATGGTGGATTATAAGCAAGTGTTATATTGAGTGTTGCTTTTCCCTTTTTACTATAAATTTCATCAGTAATTGGAATTTCAAAAATATTAACCTTATTTATTTCCATTTCGCCTTCATAATACATTGTGACATAGTGGTCATATGAATTTATTAGGAACTTTTCTCTAACATCTCCAAATCCCTGTATTCTAGTGTATTTTTCTTTTAACTGCGCGGGTTTAAATTCTTTATTCTTATACCTTTCCTGAACGTAATTTTTAATCCCTGTTTCTTGATTACAAGTATTTACTAGAATCGCTCTTAATAAATTCCCTTTAGCAGATGGTAACCTCTTCTTAATTAACCCTATTAACCTTGTAATATATGGTGCAGAAAAACTAGTCCCTGAACGAGTTTCAAACCAACTACCAAGGGTAGGGTTAAATAAACTAGTAGATAGTATACCTAAATTCCGATCCGAAGTATTTAAACGTTTAGTACCAGTATTAAGTGAATAGTTACCTCCATATGCAATAGTTTCAGGTTTGATACCATTGCCATAGCCGTAACCTACCCGTGTAAAAGGAGATGCCTGCTCCTTACCCGTAACAGCTATATGTTGAAGTTTCTTGTCACTCTGATAAGGTATATCGTCTTTTACTTTTGATCCAACTGTTAAGCAATTAACCGCCAATGCTGGAGGAATTAAAGCTGCCATCGGATCTTCCAGTAAATCATCATAAAATCGTTCAAGAATTTGACCATTGTGATGATACGGAGTATAGTTACCTGCAGACACAATAATAGCAACATTGTATTCATGTACTATCTGGTCTAAAATATAACTCCAGTGGTCCATTTTTGTATCCGTTTCATAAGGAAAACGACTATCTCCCAAAGATAGATTAAAAATGTCACATTGATATTCATTAATAAATTCCTCGATTGCCTCTTTTATCACGTTTACAAGAATTTTTTCATCTGGAAAACTATTATTTTGGTTGGTTACTCTACCATTTAAAAGTTTAAAAGGTAGTTTAACAGATTCTAAGCTTAACACATTATTTAAGTCTCCAAATTGAATAATTCCTGCAACCATTGTTCCGTGTCCTTGTTCATCAAAAGGTGAGTTTAATCCACCAAATGATTCTGAAGCAACAATTGACCCTTTCAACAAAGGATGTGTAGGAATAATACCACTGTCTATTACTCCTATTAATGGAGAATCCTCACTTGGTAGGTCAACTTTGGGCAACTCACTAAAAGATAACTGATTAATATTGTCCATATCATATATTGAATTTTGTGGCATATCCACAAAATAAACGTTGCGATGTTCTAATAAATCCTTTATAAAACTACCTTTAATTTTTATCTTTAGCAGAATCAAACTCTGTAAAATACAATCATCTAATAAAGTAGCTTGAATTGATTTTAAAAAGTCTTTAAATAAAGATACTTTTTTATGGATGTCCTTAAGACTTTCATCACTTGAATACAACTGAACGTCTAAAGTATAAACACTTTCTTGATTTATTGATTTATTACTAAGTATTGGACCCATTTTTTCTTCAGGCGTCTGAAAAATAAATTCGTCAATATTAGCAAACTGGGAATAGTTCACTACCTTAGTTTTTGCTATCTGCTCTGCTGTAAAATCAGATAAGTTAGACATAAGTGCATATGAATCTTTAACTTCAACTACAGAAATATTATTAGGTAGTTCTGCTAACAATGATAACCCCAATTTGTTAAAATTTATGGGCTTAGAATTGTCACGTACAATTTTAAAAATAAAATCTTCACCGATTTTCTTAGTTGCTTCATACTGTTCCTTTTTAGAATGAAAACTATTTTGCAATTTTTGGCCATGAATTCTGGGCTGAATTTGTCGGTCCGGTCTTCTATCTTGCCTACCCTGTCTAACAAAATTTATATTTTCTTTAATTAACTGCAGGTGTTCATAAGTCAATTAATACATCCCCTTACGCATTAGCGATACCATTGTCCTATAATATTTAATGATATCAAAAGATTACAAATAATTACAGGTAAATTATAGCAGGTTTCTTTCCTTCGACTATCTCTGTAGCCACTGCAGTCTAACTCAATTCAATTAACAAGCATTCAATATGGTTTTCCCTTAAAATAGTAGATATTCCATTTTCCGTCTCCACAATTAAATAGCTGGGAGTTACCTTACTAATTTTTACTGGCTTAGAACTATCTATAATGAAACCTTCTTTGACCAATGCTTTACAACCTATAAGTTCGTCATTTAATTTGAAAGTATATACCCTTATCATGAGTTTTCCTTCTATTTTAAAAAACAATTTATCATTTTGATTGACTTTTTCTTGCATTGGCTCTCTACCCCTATTCAAAGTAATGACTTGCAACTAAATATAATATACGTTTAGACAAATTCAGCGGTATATGGTCCACTTTCAGTATTTATATATAACTTAATACATAAGGGCATTATAGCATGTCTAAATACGATTCTAGGGGCAATTAGAGGCTAATTTTGGGTTGGTTTATTTGTATATACATCAAAAAAGACAGGTAAGAACCTGCCTTATCTCTACGAAAATAATATTTTATAGTTTGTTTGCAAGTTATACCAGTGTCCAGATCATAATTATATCATCTACATAGGTACATTCAGTCCTAATTTGAAGAAATACTGTTCCTCTAAGCCGAAATAATGTGCCCGTTTACACTACTTGCTTTCATGTTTTATTACAAACTGTCTAATATTTTGAGAGTCATTTGATTATGTTCCATATTCTGATTAATAGAAGCCTTCAATAACTGAATTTTTTCAACCTCTGAAATTTCAGTGTTATTTTCTAATCCTTTTAAAACTCTTTCGTAAACAAAACTATAATCCCCAAACAAATACTCTACAATATTTCTATTCAATGCTTTCAACTCTTTTATATCAAAACAATCCTGATTACTCATGGTGACACAAGAATTGAATATTGATATGATTTCTGTAAAGGATGCTTTCATAATACTTATTTCATCATCGCTTAAATCTTCAAATGACCTCCCTGATCTTGATAGTGTTATATAGGTTAATAATCCAAATAATACTGTATCAAGTTCATCTCTATCAGGAACTTTTATATTCTGTCTATCCTCAAAGTGTTCTCTTATTTTTATTGATGAAAATTGAAGAAACTCTTCTAAAAAATCGTAGTCCCATGTATCCAAAATAAAGTCCGAAGTACCAATCATATAATCTAATGATGTATTAAAAAATTTTGCCAGCTGTACTCCATCCTCTAATGTCGGGCTTTTTACATTATTTAAGTAATCCTGAAGAGTTGATTCATCAATATTGGTTTCTTTAATCAGGGAAGCAGTATTAAAACCATTAATCATAAGCAAATGTTGAAGTTTATCTCCTATCACTATTTTTGATTCCATGTTATTGTCCATGAACATTCACCCTTTCATTTTCTTAATGCATTAAGCTAAATAATTAAGGCAGTAATAAATATCCCAGTAACAATGAAAGTGGGATACTAAATACCAACACCTTTCCTTGCCAAGTAATACTGTTATTAATTTCACGACCTTTATAATCATTTTTTGCTAAAATATAGCCCTGAAGTATGCAAAACCAAAAATACCCTCCTGACATTAAAAACATCAGAAAGTATATGCTTAAAACTGTATTATCAGTAAATATAAAAATCGCAGAGCAGGAGATTAAATAAAAAGTAAACATTCCTATAAATACGGTAATGATAAATTTTCTTGGAAAACCTTCCCTTAAGTCCTCTGCTTTTAGAGGATATATCTTTGATAAGATTATATTGAATATGAAGCCGCCAAACAGTAATGTAGAAACCGAAAGGATATAATAATTAGTTGTTGGGATTCTATAGTACCACCACATTAAAGGTAAACATACGGTCGTAAAACATAATGAATAATAAAACATAATTGCAATCACTGCGACTTTATGCCACGAAAAATCAATTATTTTCTCCAAATGTGCTCACCTCCATATTTTGTTATTAGTTTAACGTAGATGTTAAAATTTCTCCGCTATTATGAGCACATTCATCTGTTTTAAAAGCCAATCATTTAAAATAGAACACAAAAAAAAGACAGGCAATTACCTGTCTTATCTGTTACGATAATAATATTTTGTAGTTTGTGTGTATAATGTAGATACCGGTGGAGCGGGAATTTCATAGTTGAATTTTGTTAAGCCACTCTTTATCAAGTACCACTTCAACTTTCTGCTTTACCACTATTTGTGATACGGTTCACCCCGCCCAATCCGAAACGCCCGATAAACCTGCTCCACCAGCACCAGCCGCACCAACTGATGCGGAAACGTCATCTTCGAAAACGACAGCTGCGCATCCGCCCGCTTCAGCACCTGATCTGCCAATCCAAGCGACCCGCCAATCACAAACGCCACCTGACTGCGCCCGTGCAGCGCCAATTTATCCAACTCAGCCGACAGCTTCTCCGACGACCACATCTGCCCTTCGATAGCCAATGCGATCACATACTGATCCTGCTTGATCTGTGAGAGAATCCGTTCGCCTTCCTTGCGCTTCACCTGCTCCATCTCGGCCGCACTCATATCCTCCGGCGCCTTCTCATCATTGACCTCGACGATCTGCAGCTTGCAATACGCGGACAACCGCTTGGTGTATTCGTCGATGCCCTCACGTAAGTATTTCTCCTTCAATTTTCCCACGGTAATAATCGTAATCTGCACGCTCGCTACATTCCTTTCTCTCGCAACAACGCGATCTGTCCCGGTTCTCCACATACTCGACAACGCTTGTCTACTTGATCCATTTCAATCGACGAGGCTCTGTATGTATTGGGCGCCGCTTCGAATTCGTTGACGTAATCATCCAGCTCCTCCTCGACATGCTCCATACACGCAAATCGCACCGGAAACTCTTCGATCAGCTCTACTTCCTTACCCTCAATCCGAATCGTTCTCATCCTCGCATACATCTCCCATTCTCGATCTTTTTCCGTTCCGAATCATACCGCTCTATATTCTACCCCAGTTTGTACAGAAAACAAATCCTTGCTGACCAATCTCGTCCCGCTCCGCACTGTACCAATCGGGTAGGAGGCTACCCATTATTTGGGCAGCCGACCTCCCACACCACCGTACGTACCGTTCGGTATACGGCGGTTCCTAAGTTTACGCAGTGACTTGTCGAT